>CAYFJL010000245.1:0-4654 GCA_964343335.1 uncultured Polaribacter sp.
TATTACCCCAAACAGAGCGATTAGAAGTAAAGAAAAGAAAGGGTGAACTATTTATTGGGCTTCCAAAAGAATCTTATTTAGAAGAAAAAAGGGTCTGTTTAACTCCAGATGCCGTAGCTGCTTTAACGGCTCACGGTCATAAAATCGTTATTGAAACAGGTGCTGGCGAAGGTGCAAGCTATACGGATAATGAGTATTCAGAAGCTGGCGCAAAAATTTCCTATGATGTAAAGGAAGCTTTTCAATGCAATATCGTATTAAAAGTTGCACCACCTACCAAGGAGGAGATTGAATTAATCAATCCGCAGGCCATCTTAATATCATCACTTCAATTAAAAACGCAAAGCAAATCTTATTTTGAACAATTAGCAAAAAAGCGAATCACAGCCATTGCTTTTGATTACATCCGAGATGAACACAACACCTACCCGATTGTAAAGTCGCTAAGTGAAATTGCAGGAACTGCTTCGGTACTAATTGCCGCTGAATTGATGAGCGTTTTGAACAAAGGAAACGGCTTGTTATTAGGGAATATAGGCGGAGTTCCTCCAACAAGTGTGGTGATTTTCGGAGCAGGTACTGTGGGAGAATATGCCGCAAGAACGGCCATCGGATTGGGGTCACGAGTAAAGGTGTTTGATAATTCAATCACCAAATTAAGGAGATTACAACATAATTTAAATTCACCAATTTATACATCTACCGTTCAGCCTAAATCTGTAGCGAAAGCATTAATGCGCTGTGATGTTGCTATTGGTGCAGTTCGAGGTAAAGATCGTTCACCAATTATTGCAACAGAACCTATGATTGAGGGTATGAAAGAGGGCGCTATAATTGTGGATGTAAGTATCGATATGGGCGGATGTTTTGAAACTTCTAAATTAACAACACATAGCAGTCCGACTTTTGAAAAGCACGGTGTGATTCATTATTGTGTACCAAATATTCCAGCTCGATATGCCAGAACCGCTTCTGTATCAATAAGTAATATTTTCACTCCCTATTTATTGAATATCGCGGAAGAAGGAGGTTTTGAAAATGCACTCAGATATGAGAAAACTTTGCGAAATGGTATGTATTTTTACCACGGAATTCTAACGAACAAAACAGTTGGAGATTGGTTCGATCTGCCGTTTAGGGACATCAACCTATTAATTTTATAAGCAAATGAAATTATTGAAACGTATAGGGTTTTACCTCATTGGGGTAACCATTGGTGTATATTTTGTGCAATTTATGTGGAAAGAGAAAGATGTTTCCTTTGATTATGGACCAGATGCTCGTACCTTAAAATCCATTCGAACCAAAGAAATCAGGTATTCTGCAGTTGTTCAACAGATGATTTCATCCAACCAAATTGATACCGCTAGGATTAATACCTTACTCAAATTTTCCGATGTAGACTTCAACAAAAGCAAGCCTCGTCAAAAACCCTGTGCAGAGTACTTCTTAACTGGCAAAGGAAATTTGGAAAACATTGATTTATATGTTTCAAGGTGCGATTCCATAGCTACCATTGAACTCATCAATATCAAATAGATCGGTTACTTTTTATATTGATCATTTAATCCGACTCCATTTAAAATCATCGGAATTATTTTCTCAATGCGACTTAGTTTGGTCGCTTCTCTTTTTGCTTGCTGAATGTGTTCACAGTACTCTCGTTGTTTACTTCTAGACAATGAATAAAAATGTTCCTTAAATTCATTTTGTTCATTCATTGCTTTGGATAACAAATCAGGAATTACCACTTCAGAAGTATTTTTCTGAGGTTTAATTTCAATCCCTCTATCCAGGTTATCAATAGCTTGGTGCACGTAATCTGAAATTTGCTCTGCCTTAATTTCTTCTTTGGTGGTAAACCGCCATTGAAGCATGGCTTTTGTCTTTCCTTCTTGCGCATTGATAAAGACCTTGTAAACATCATTAATCAATGCTCCTTGAAAAAACCACAATCCGAAATAATTTTTAAATCCGGCTAAACCCACTACATTTTTTCCTTTATAGGTATAGGTGGGCGCTCCCCATTTAATCGTTTCCTCCAAGGGTAAATTAAGTAGTACTTTTCTAAGAATTTTTAGTTCTGAAGCCCAGGTGGATTTCTTTTCAAAATAAGCGTTGACTCTTGCATCCATAAGTTCATATTAAGTAGCAATATTCTCTTGGTAATATTCAATAATTTTATTCACGTTTTTTACGCTTTTCCGAACCCAACGATTGTAAATTTCTAATCTTTCTTCCTCGGTCAATTGCCAATGAATATCCGTTTGTTTTAATTTTGTAGTGACTTGCTGCAGGATAATTGCGACGGCAACAGAAATATTTAGGCTTTCTGTAAACCCATACATCGGTATCTTTAGAAAACCATCAGCATATTCTTTGGTCGTATCCGATATTCCTTCTTTTTCTCTTCCGAAGACAAAAGCAGTTTTTTTGGTGACATCAAATTCGTGCAACAAACAGGATTCTATATGTGGGGATGTGGCTATCAATTGATATCCTGATTCCTTTAGACGTTCAAAACAAGGAATCGTATTATCCATATCTTTTTTAAATCGATGCAAATCGACCCACTTATGAGAACCACGCGCTACGTGTTTTGATATTTTGTTGGAGAATTCATTTTCAATGGTATACACATCTTGGATTCCGAAAACATCACAGGATCTTATGACAGCGCTAGCATTATGAGGTTGATACACATCTTCCAAAACCACTGTAAAATGCTTTGTGCGCTCGCTTAAAACCTTTTGAAAGGTTTGGATTCTATTATCGGTAAGATATCCTTCAAGGTATGTTAAAAGGTCGTTTTTCATTCGTTTTTAAAAATACTATTTTTACCATAATTGAACTTGAATTATGAAGAAAGTTGTAATTCTTACTGGAGCGGGAATGTCGCGAGAAAGCGGATTGAAAACTTTTCGGGAAGCTGCTGGATTATGGGAAGGTCATGATGTAATGGAAGTAGCATCACCTCAAGGGTTTGCTAAAGACCCTACTTTGGTTTTGGAATTCTACAATCAAAGAAGACGTCAGCTTTTGGATGCTCAACCCAATGCAGCTCATTATAATCTCGTAGAACTTGAGAATAACTATGAGGTGCATATTGTCACGCAAAACGTAGATGATTTGCATGAAAGAGCTGGAAGCAATTCTGTGTTACATCTACATGGTGAACTATTAAAGGTAAAGAGTTCTGTTGATGACAGTATTGTTTATGAATGGAAAAAGGACCTTCATTTGGGAGATTTATGCCCTAAAAACTCTCAATTAAGACCACAAGTAGTATGGTTTGGAGAAGATGTTCCCATGTTTACTCGGGGAGTAGAACTAGCTTCCCAAGCCGATATTTTTGTGGTAATCGGAACTTCGATGCAAGTATACCCTGCAGCGAGTTTGATGCAATACACTAGCGCTGATGATATTTATTTCATTGATCCACATCCGAACTTATCCGGGTATGCTAATCACATTAAAGTCATTGCAGAAAAGGCAACTGTAGGGACAGAGCTTCTCCTCAAGAAACTGCTTTAAGCAACATCTGTTAAAAAGAAAAATTCAATAACATCTTTTTGTCCCCAACCAGAAACGGTGAAGGATTTATTTTCTTTAATGGCCAATTCCACTAGATCGTTGATAGTCGCCATTCCTTTGACATCAATTTTTTCTACTTTGTCAAGGTTTAAGGCTAATTCCGATTTGTTTTTAAGCTGTTCATTAAAATACATAAATGCATTTTCAGAAGTAGTATCTGTTAAGTTTCCTTGTAAATGATATACATTACTTTCTTGAAATATTTGAAGAGACATGATGAGGGGTTTTATTATGAATACTCTATTATATTTTCGTTCATTAAGAACTACACATAAAGGTATTTCGAAAGTAATGGTTCTGTAGAGAAAAGTCGACGAATGGAATATTCGTATCGATAAATGAAGTTTCTCTTTAGGCTTTACGCTTTATTCATTAGTGATGCAACATGGTTATACATCTCTCCTTGTGAAATTTCACCTCCAGATTCAAGTAGTTGGAAAATTTCAAGATTTCTTTCTTTGGAATATTTCTTGGAACCTGCTAAAATTTCGATGGAATCATGGCCTAAGTTTTCCAATACCCATTTCAATTCCTCCTGTTTATTGAAGTCCTTGGCATCTTTCAATTTGAGTACGATTCGAGTCATTTGAAATTCCTCGCATTTAAACAAGTTTAACACTTTACTTGAAAGGTGATTTACGAATTTTGCATTGGTGAGTACCCGGTCCCAGACCATATCACTAAAAAGGTTTAATTCCTCTTCAACTAATTCGGAATTGGTTTCTTTTATTGTCGACCATTCTTTTGCATCAATTTCTTGGGAAGCCAAAAATTGGGCAAATTCTACGTGAAGCGATTCTAATTGTTCTTTTGTTAATTGTCTGTACTTCATATGAAATAAAAAAAGCCCGTCTTTCAACGAGCTTTATATTATTGTAATTATTGATTAGGCTTCTGCTACAACGTCAAAAGTAATGTCTACCACTACTTCTCTATGAAGACGGATATTCGCTTCATATTTTCCTAAACGCTTTACAGAACCACCAATTACTTTGATAAATTTCTTATCAATTTCAGTTCCTGCTTTTTCGATAGCTGCAGCCAAGTCGATGTTATTAAC
>CAYFJL010000246.1:0-4643 GCA_964343335.1 uncultured Polaribacter sp.
GCAAAAGTAAGAAAACAATTAAATGTTAGCCAATTTTTTAGACAAAACTAAGCCCTTTATTTTTGTTGTTCTCGTTGGTTTTTTCTTTCTACTCTATTTTTCCTTGATTTTTTTCGGAGGAGGTACCTCTATGACGACTGAAATATCATTCGGGTCTGTGCTGATCAATGTAGTTTTGTATGCAGCGGTTTTCTTTTTTTTCAACTTTGTAATTGGGAAAAACAACCTAACTTATGACAATGCATATGCCTTCTATTTGTTCACGATTTTCGTATTGATCTTATTGGACAACCCACTGGATTACGAAGGACCCCTCTTGCTGTTACTACAACTTTTGTTTTTGAGAAAAATATACAGTCTAAAATCCTCCAAAAATGTACTTCAAAAGCTATTTGATGCAGGTTTTTGGCTAGCTATTCTTTGCCTCCTACAACCAATTTTCATCCTTTTTTGGCTGCTCATTATCATTGCTATTTTGGTACATCAAAAATTAACCGTTCATACGATTGTAGCTCATATCGCCGGTTTTCTGGCTCCTGTGGTCATCACCTATGCCTACCATGTTTGGTATGGCCCAATTCAAGTTTTTGAAAGCCTTCCAACAAATCAATTTCAATGGGATTTGGCATTCTTTATTACTGGAAAAGTCAGTTATTTCATTTGGATCGTTCTTGCGATGACCTTGATTTCCTTGGCTATAAAATCACCCTTCACACTCACCTTTAAAAATACATTTCGAAGAAATTGGCTCGTCCTCTTATTTCACTTTTTAGTCGTTTCAATGATTGTGATTTTGTTACCCAATAAATCCAATTTTAATTTGGTATACACCCTTTTTCCGGTAACGGTAATCATTGCAAACGGAATTGAATTAATTGAAAAAAGAATTGCGAAGGATGTGCTATTCTATTTACTGTTTTTGATGGCCATCGGATATGCTTTTTACCTATAATTTAGGGCCAAAGGCCAAATCTCCAGCATCACCCAAGCCTGGTAAAATATATCCTTTAGAGTTTAACTCAGAATCGACGGAAGCCACAATCAACATGGTGTCTTCAGGGAAGGAATCTTTAATGTATGCAATTCCAGTGTCAGAAGCGATCACAGATGCAATAAAGATTTTAGACGGAGTACCATATTTTTTCAATCCCTTTAAAACCGCAACGAGTGATTGACCCGTAGCCAACATTGGATCCGCTAGAATCAACGTCTTGCCATTCAAATCAGGGGAGGCAAAATACTCCACCACAATTTCAAAATCATCAGAATTATCTTTGTGATTCCGAAAGGCAGAAATAAAAGCGCTGCCTGCCTCATCAAAATAGTTTAACAAGCCATTGTGCAAGGGAATTCCGGCTCGTAAGACCGAACAAATCACCAAATCATCGGTAGGTAACACCATGTTTTTCACACCAAGTGGTGTTTGGATGTTGACGTCACCAAAAGACAACGATTTGCTCAATTCAAAAGCAATAATTTCCCCTATCCGTTCTATATTTTTTCGGAACCGTAGTCGATCTTTTTGAATGGCTTCGTCTCGAATTTGACTAAGAAATGAATTTAAAACGGTTGCTTGGTTTTCTAGGATGTGAACAATCATAAGATAAAGATAGCAAACCAAATCAAAGATAAACTATCTTTGTGGTGAAACTAATTGTATGTTATGATTCAATCGATGACAGGTTATGGTAAAAAAACCATTCAACTTTCTACAAAAAAAATAACCTTAGAAGTAAAATCACTCAACAGTAAGAATTTAGATTTAAACGTTCGAATTCCTGGATACTACAAAGAGAAGGAACTCGAAGTTCGTAAAACCATTTCAACACATTTGAAAAGAGGAAAAATTGACTTTTCACTTTATGTTGAAATGACTGCCGATGAAAGTTCTACTTCTATCAATAGTGCTCTTGTCAAAGAATACATGCAACAGTTACGAAACATTGTTCAGTCTGGAAATACCAACGACGTCGAATTGTTACAAATGGCTGTTCGAATGCCAGATGCCCTGAGAACTGAGCGTGAAGAATTGGACGAAGGAGAATGGAAACTGATAAGTGAAGGCATCCATGAGGTGATAGAAAAACTAATTGACTACCGCACCGAAGAAGGAAAAGCCATGGAAGCGGATTTTAAAAGTCGAATTGATACTATAAAATCTCTTTTAGAAGAAGTCATCAACCTCGATGAAGAAAGATTGCAAGGCATCAGAACCAGACTTGAAAATACGGTTGAAGAAATAAGAGCGAAAAACCAACTTGATCAAAATCGTTTTGAACAAGAGGTATTGTTTTATTTAGAAAAGCTTGATATCAATGAAGAAAAAGTTCGCTTGAATAGTCATTTAGAATATTTTGAAAAGACCCTAAATAGCCCAGAATCCAACGGCAAAAAACTCGGCTTTATTACCCAAGAAATGGGTCGTGAGATCAACACCACAGGGGCCAAAGCGAATTTTGCACCAATGCAAAAAGTGGTAATTCAAATGAAAAACGAACTAGAACAAATCAAAGAGCAAGTTTTAAACGTATTGTAATGAGTGATTTTAAAGGAAAACTATTCGTTTTTTCAGCACCCTCGGGATCGGGAAAAACCACAATCGTTAGGCATTTGTTAAGTCAAGAGAAACTCAACTTAGCCTTTTCAATTTCAGCGACGTCCAGAGCGCCACGAGGCGAAGAAAAAGACGGTTCTGATTATTACTTTATCTCCTTAAAAGAGTTTAAAAACAAAATCAAAAATGATGAGTTTTTAGAATGGGAAGAAGTGTATCGCGATAACTTCTATGGCACTTTAAAAACAGAAGTAGAACGTATTTGGGCGCTCAAAAAGCATGTGATTTTTGATATTGATGTGGTTGGCGGATTGCGAATCAAGAAGAAATTTCCTGAGCAGACATTGGCCGTTTTTGTAAAACCACCTAGCGTTGACGAACTAAAAATCCGATTGAAAAAGAGAAAAACCGAGAGTGATGATAAAATCAATATGCGCATTGCCAAAGCCTCTGTTGAACTTGCTACCGCTCCTCAGTTTGATAAAATCATTAAAAACTACGATTTGGATGTGGCCTTAAAAGAAGCTGAAGAATTGGTTTCAAACTTCATCGGATTAAACCACTAAAATGAAGAATGTCGGGTTGTTTTTTGGATCCTTTAATCCCATTCATGTTGGTCATTTGATTATTGCCAATCATTTGGTAGAACATTCCGACCTTGATGAAGTATGGTTTGTAGTAACACCTCAGAGTCCGTTTAAAAAGAAGAAATCCTTACTGGATAATCATCAACGTTATGAATTAGTCTATTTGGCCACTGAAAATTTTGACTCTTTAAAAGTCTCTAATATCGAATTTGGTCTTCCAGAACCCAATTATACCATTGACACCCTCACTTATATTTCAGAAAAACACCAAGATTATAGGTTTTCCATTATCATGGGTGCTGACAACCTAAAAAGTTTTCACAAATGGAAAAACTACGAGGTAATTTTAGAGGACTATCACATATTTACCTATCCTAGAATTTCTAAAGGAAGTGTGCCTGAGCAATTTGAAAACCATCCTAAAATAACTCATGTCGATGCTCCGATTATTGAAATCTCTTCGACCATGATTCGAAAAGGCATTGCCGATGGAAAAAATGTAATTCCCTTGTTGCCTGAAAAAGTATGGCAATACATCGACGAAATGAATTTTTACAGGAAATAGTTTCGATTGTATTTCGTTGTATATTTGTCTCAATAGCTGTTCATCGTGGAAAAAAAACCCTTAAAACAGAAACTCAAACACAAATTGACCCACCAATATCGATTGGTGATGTTGAACGAAGAAACCTTTGAAGAAAGATTCTCTTTGAAACTGACTCGTTTGAACGTTTTTGTTTTAGGCGGACTCTTTTCGATACTGCTAGTGGTCGGTACCATTTTATTAATTGCCTTTACTCCATTGAAGGAATACATTCCGGGGTATGCTTCAACCAAACTTAGAAGTCAGGCTTTAAAGGCAACCCTGAAAGCTGATTCCATTAGTGTTGAACTTGCCAATTTGAAGATATTCACTCAAGCCATTCAGCCCATCCTTACCGGAACACTGGAGCCAGATAAAATTGATTCCATTCAATTGGAAACTCGAAATATCATCATTAACGATAGCCTGCTAAACGCCTCACGAGAAGATTCTCTTTTTAGAGAAAAAATTGAAATTCAGGATCGTTTTCCCATTGAAAATGTTCAAAATAAAGCAATTACCAATGTGTTTTTTGCTCCTGTTACAGGAAATATTTCTCAGGACTTTGATTCGAATGCTAAACACTTTGCCATTGATATTGTTGCCAAAACAGGAACTCCGGTAAAGGCGATTGCGGATGGCACAGTAATCTTTTCAGAATGGACAACCAGTACGGGATATGTAATCATTCTAAAGCATGAAAACAACTTTGTATCGGTCTACAAACACAACGGAATCCTATTGAAAGAGCAGGGAGATTTGGTGAAGTCTGGTGAGGTTATTGCCTCAGTCGGATCAACTGGAGAACTTACCACTGGGCCTCATCTGCACTTCGAACTTTGGAGTGGTGGTTACCCTGTAAACCCAACAACTTTTATCGATTTCAACTAATGAGTATCAAGTCGTTTTTTGCGGTACC
>CAYFJL010000247.1:0-1190 GCA_964343335.1 uncultured Polaribacter sp.
TAATCCTTAGTTCTTAAAAACAAGTTCATTGTAGTTATCGGTAGCCAAATATTCTTTTTTCAGTTTCCGAAGATAGGACAAAACCTTTTGCTGCGAAACTGACTCTTCGGACAAACAGTCTTTTTCGGCATCAGTAAAGACTTCTATTGCAATATACCAATTGCCGGTTCTAGAGGTATGGATATCATCAAAAACGGGTTCCATGTCGGTAGCCTTGTTCAGGGCAACATCCAAAGCCAAGGGAATAAGGTTGATAGTCTTTGTTGGAATCTCTACTTCGTAAAAGGAAAAATAATAGGTTGTATCCTCAATCAATAAAGGAACCTGAACGTCTACGTAGTAATCATTCAATTGAAACTTTGTGTTGACGTAGTGGTAAAACTCGTCAGCCTCTTTAGGGTCTTCAAAAACGAAAACATTCTTTTTGGGAAGGCCCTTTTTGAAGCGTTTCCCTTTTGCAATTTTATAATCTTTAATGTTTGGAGCAATGCGCAAAGGGATACAAGACTGGCACAACAACGCACACAAAAGGATTAAGCGTATTCGTTTCATCTGGCTTAGTGTTTGATATAGCGAATCAAAAATCGAGCCGTTCTAGATGAATCAGAACCCAAAATTTCATGTTCCACGTGGAACAGTTCAGGCGACTACCTGCCCAAATACACCAACAACACACTAATATCTGCGGGAGAAACACCGCTTATCCTCGAGGCTTGTGAGATGGTAACGGGCTGAATGGACTGCAACTTCTCCCTCGCTTCATAGGATAGTGATTTCAACTTAGAGTAATCAAAATTGTCCGGGACACGGACATTCTCCAACCGCTGTAACTTATCGGCATTTGTTTTTTCCTTCTCGATATACCCCGAATATTTCACTTGTATTTCGGCTTGCTCCAATACCTCTGCATCCAATTGGTGCTCCTTCACAAATTCTGAAACCGACTCCAATTCGAGCATATGCTTCATGGTAACCTTTGGTCTAGAAAACACTTTGAACAACTTATCGGATTGCTTTACTTGTGTCGAATTTAAGGACTCCAAAATGGGGTTTATTTCATCCGTGGTGAAGCTTGTCTTTTTAAAGAAGTCAATAAAATTCTCAGACTTGCTCATCTTCTCCTCCATCCTTCGCAAACGTTCCTCTTTCGCCAAACCAATTTCATAGCCTTTGGGGGTAAGCCTCAAATC
>CAYFJL010000247.1:1290-4624 GCA_964343335.1 uncultured Polaribacter sp.
GCAAAATATAGGTTCTGTACCAATTTTGTTTCCAGCGTATGCTTTAACTGCGTCGGTGGAAAATAATCGTATTCAATTGCATATCCTGGCCTAAAAAACTTAACGTGCTCAAATCCTTTTACCGACTTCAAAGCTCGATATTGAACATCTTCAGGAAGGGATGTGGAGAATCCATTGACGTAAACTTCCACCGTATTCCAACCCTCTGGTTCGACAAAAATTTGATGCGAATCCTTATCTGCAAAACGGTTAATCTTGTCCTCAATGGATGGGCAATATCGCGGCCCTATACTCTTAATTCTGCCATTGAACATTGGTGATCTTTCGAAACCCTCCCTAAGCAAATCGTGAACCAATTTACTCGTATGCGTCATATGGCAATCGCGCTGCGTTTGCAAAATGGGGGTATCCAAATAAGAAAATTTCTCCGGTTGGTCATCACCTGGTTGCGGAATCATCTTGGAATAATCCAAAGACCTTCCATCAACTCTTGGTGGTGTTCCGGTTTTCATGCGCCCACTATCAAAACCCAGTTCAACTAATTGTTCAGTAATTCCTGTGGCCGCTTTTTCACCAGCCCTTCCACCGCCTAGCTGCTTTTCTCCAATATGTATCAAGCCATTCAGGAATGTCCCATTAGTAAGTACAACAGCTTTGGCTCTAATTTCCAAACCGAGGCTTGTTCTAACCCCTACGACTTTGTCCCCCTCAATCAATAATCCATTCACCATCTCCTGATAAAAATCGGCATTTGGGGTATTCTCCAAAGCCATGCGCCACTCCTCGGCAAAACGCATTCTATCGTTCTGCGCTCGCGGGCTCCACATGGCAGGTCCTTTGGATTTATTCAGCATTTTAAATTGTATGGCAGACTTGTCGGTAATAATGCCGCTATACCCGCCAAGAGCATCTATCTCTCGGACAATTTGTCCTTTTGCAATGCCTCCCATAGCAGGGTTGCACGACATCTGGCCAATGGTTTGCAGGTTCATGGTCACCAATAAGGTGCGAGAGCCCATGTTTGCGGCAGCGGCTGTTGCCTCTGCCCCTGCATGACCCCCACCTACAACAATAACATCATATTCCTTTTCAAACATAACTATGGTTCCACGTGGAACATTTTAATCTTTTCTTCTTCTTTGTTTCGCATCACTTCCTTTTCAGCGTCACTTTTGTCGCCGTATCCAGCAAGGTGTAAAATCCCGTGACTCATTACTCGTTTAAGTTCCGTTTCGAAATCCACCCCGAATACATCAGCGTTTTCTTTGACCCGCTCTGTAGAAATAAAGATGTCGGCAGCTATCCGGTTGCCATCCGTATAATCGAAAGTGATAATATCGGTAAGCGTATCGTGATTTAAATATTGCATGTTAAGTTCCAACAAGTATTCATCCGTGCAGAAAATATAATCCACCTGGCCCAAAATGTAACCTTCGGAATGCACTATCCTATTTACCCAATCGGAGTAATCGGATGAATTGCTTATCAAAAAATCACTTTTGAAATGGAACTCTATCATTGTCGAAATACACCTTTACTTTACGCTCGTAATTTTTGCGCAAAGGTAAGGCTTGTCTATTTAATATTTCAACATCGTTCTGATACCTTTCAAGCAACTCCGGTTTCGTGGTAATCGGATTGGAGTATTGTTTTAAATTACTCTTGCTTTCCCGTTCCTTTTTTTGACCTTGTTCCAGTGACGCATTTTCCAATTTCATCAACTGGTGTTGAATGTTGTTTGCCTTACTCCGTGTTCTATTTGTAATCCCATTTTCCAGAAGGTCATTTTCAAAGTCTTCCATCTGTTTCATCAATCTTTTGGCCAAATTCCTGTCGGATTCGTTAATCATGTTCTCCAGCTGCCTTTCCAAATTCTGTCTCAAAAACTGCTGCTCTTTGTAGATTTCATATACTTCATTTAGGTCCATTTCTCCTAAACCATTCCCGTTTGATTCAGATGTGCCATTTTGTTCTCCCGTCTTTCCAGTTTGTCCTTTTTGGCCATTCTTACCTTCACCAGTATTTCCCTCTTCGCCCTGCTTATTGCCTCCTTCATTCTTTCCGTCTTCCTCGCCCTCACCATCCGATTGCTGACCCTGCTTTCCTGATCCATTCATCTTCTCTTGTATCCCTTGTTGCCCTTTGATGATATCCGGTAACTGAAAATCTTGCCCTTCTCCGCTGCCTTGGCCCGGACTCATGTTCTGCTGCATATTATCCAAAACATTTGCCAAGAAATCTGCCAAAGCGTTTGTAGCATTGATCACATATTGTTGATAGGAGGCACCTTGATAAATTTGATTATCGGCAATACTTTCCAAGGACTTATCTATGTTATAATACACCTCTGTGATTTGCTCATTCACAAACTCAGACAATTCGGCCCTACGGAGTGAAAGTGCAAACAAACTGTCATCTACATGCTCAAACAATCTACGAAGATCCTGCTGGCCCTTGACGGTTTTTGAAAATTGGGTAATATCTACATCGGCACTTTGGATATTATCAAAAAGGTTTTCCTGCTTGAAAGAAAATGTGACCAAATTGTCCAGTATTTGCCGGAGCATTTCAGCATCTTCGGCATCGGACTGACCTCCTCCTGAAGCACCTGACTTTAATGATTCGCTCATTTCACGCATCTTCTGCGCTGCAGACTTTTGCTTTTTGTTGGCATTATTGCCAGCATCCTCCTTTTCCTTGGCTTGTGAAGACTCTTCCATTCCCTGATGTTTATTTATTTCCTCAAGAGCATCTTGCTGGTCTTGTTTTATGGCTCCGGTCTTGGTTTCATCCGTATCAAGTTCGATGGGTTTCTTTAACTCTTGGTTATCTTTCTCCAAATCCCGTATCTCTTTTTCCAAACTTTCAAATTCCTCATTAAGCATTTTTTGCTCTTTGTCACTAAAATCCTCTCCCAATTTTAACTCTGATAAAGTCTCTTGCTTCCGTGCCAATTCTTCCAGCTCCTTAGCTATTTGTGATGCCTTTTCAGTGACGTAGTAACGCTTCGTCAACTCTAAAATCTGCTCTAGGTTTCGTGTATTTTTACCTTGATTCTTACCCAACTCCTCAAGGCGTTGTTGTAGCTCCTCCTTATCAATTTTCTCCGCAATCTTTTCCAACTCTTCCAACAGCTTGGCATTTTTGCGAGCCTCTGCTTCTTGTCGCTCCAACCGTTCTTGTATCATCCGCTTCATTTCGGAATCTTCCTCATTCTTGTCAATGCTCTTATTTAAATCCTGGCTAAACTTTTCCATTAACTGCTCTTGCATTTGCTGTTGTTGCAGGAAATTTTTAATCTGACTTTTCTCCTCAAAATTCAAGGCCTTCTCTT
>CAYFJL010000248.1:0-4624 GCA_964343335.1 uncultured Polaribacter sp.
GAAGAAATTTAATGTCTAAAGATTTGCTTCGTTTCGTTCGTTCGATAAGCTCATTGGTAGCTCCGTCAATCACTTCAAAAGAGTCTGTAAAGATCTGATCAGGGAAATTCAACATCCAGTTGGTGTAAGCCTTAAAGGTGTACACTCCATCTTTGAAGTTCTCATCGATATTAAAGGTATTGTGAGCAACACCATTTTCCAAACGCAGTAATTTCTTTTTTACAATAGAATCGTTTTGATTGTAAATAAGGCAATAAAGGTTCTTGCTATAGTTGGAAAGCAACTTGGATTGCCTGTGAAATACATAGGCTGTGAATCCAATATCTTCACCCTTAATGAATTTGGTTTTGTTTAAATGTACGTAGACGTTTTCATGGTAGGTATCGGTATATTTTTTAAAGATAGAATCGATTCCGATTTCATTTTTTTGACTAAAAATAGATGATGATCCAACAGAGAGGAATAGGATCAAAAACAAAGAAAGAGATCTTGGGAGGTTGCTTTTCATAACAATTAAAGTAACTTCCACTAAGTTAAGCATTTAAGAGGGCAGCCAAAAGCGCTAAGGCAAAGATTAACAAGATTTTAAAAGAATATATCCTGCGCAAGACGAAAGGTATTCGCATGTGCCTCTACGATGATTTTGATGTCTTCAGAATAGCCACCACCCATACTGCACATTACGGGTATTTGGGCATCATAACAGCTTTGCAATACAAATCGATCGCGTTCTTTACAGCCTGCCAAACTCAGGGAAAGCTTACCCAATTTGTCCGATTCAACCACGTCAACCCCACAGAGGTAATAGATAAAATCAGGCTGTTGTTCTTTAATGAGTTTCGGTAGGGTGTTTTTTAGGATGGATAAGAACTCCTCGTCTCCAGTTTCATTTTCTAGGGGAATGTCTAAATCGCTTTGTTCTTTGTGAAAGGGATAATTGGTTCTTCCGTGCATGGAGAAGGTAAACACCTTGGGTTCCTCTTGAAAAATTTCTGCCGTTCCGTTGCCTTGATGTACATCCAAGTCAACAATGAGAATTTTAGACGCCAAACCGTGTTCTAGCAAGTATCTCGCTCCAATCGCCTGATCGTTCAGCATACAAAAGCCTTCTCCCCGGTCGGTAAAGGCGTGGTGGGTTCCTCCGGCAATGTTCATGGCTACACCGTTTTTTAGGGCATATTTACTCGCCTTAATGGTCCCGTCTGCAATGATCTGTTCACGTGCAATTAACTCTTCACTGAGGGGAAAACCAATTTTTCGCGCTTCTTTGTGAGAAAGGGTGATGTTGAGTAGATCCGAGACATATTCCGCGTCATGCACCATAAAGAAGTACTTGTTATTCGGAATCTCGGGTTCAAAGAAATTTTCAGGAGTACAAGTTCCTTCGTGAAGCAATTGCTGAGGAAGTAATTCGTACTTCTCCATGGGGAAGCGATGTCCCTTTGGTAATGGATGTTTGTAAATAGGATGGTACGCTATTTTTAACATGTTGCAAAAATAACGCCTTTTGAAGCTAGGGTAAAGAAAACTATTTCTTTTCTTTTTTGGCTTTGATTTCTTTGTCTAGCTGCTTTATGAGGTCTTTTGTTTTATTAATTCTTGCTTGCAAGGAATCTTGTCTCGCCTTGGCAATCGAATCGTATTTTTTGCGCTCTTTGGCGAGTTTCTCTTCAATCTCTTTTGCTTTTAGGTCCTCCATCATTTTTTGTTGCCTTTTCACCATTTCCAGATCTGGTTTCTTTGGTGAAAATCGGTTCATTTTGCGCTCCGTTTTCAAATACACAACAAGGGCAAATAGGAGGACAAATCCTACAATACCAGCTATTCTTTTCAATTTAGGACTCATATTAGTTTTTAGTTAGTTGAAGTTCAAGTTCTTCCAAAGTCTTTCCTTTGGTTTCGGGTACAATTTTTACCATCACTAAGAACCCTACCATGGCAATGGCTCCAAATAGGAAAAAGGTCATAGCATTTCCCAAATTCGATAATTCCCATGGGAAAATCAATTGAATTATTGAGCTAACCAAGGAGTTCACAAAGGCAATCATACCAATGGCTAGACCACGAATTTTAAGCGGATATAATTCAGACAACAACACCCACATCACTGGACCTAATGAAAAGGCAAAACAAGCAATAAAACCGAGGATTCCATACAATACCAAATCTGCGTTCATGTTGGTGGCAGCTTCGAGGATGACACCATCATTTTTGCTATAAATTTGATTGCCTAAATACTGTTTCAAATCGTTTTTAAAAGCTACATCGGAGGTGTATTGTTTGTCGGCGATGGGTTGTAATTTGATGGCATCCTCAAAGGTGAAGGCAGTGATTTGATCCGCACTTAGTTGGTAAGTGGCGTTATTGAACCCGTAAGCACACAGCAATAAACTAATTGAAACGCCGAAGGTTCCAACCAACAATAAAATGCGTCTTCCCAATCGATCGATGAGGTACATGGAAATGATGGTGAAAATTACGGTAATGGAACTCAATAGTATTCCCGATGAAAAGGCAGCATCGGTTCCGATTCCAGTTTGTTTAAATATCGAAGTTGCATAGAAATACACCGCATTAATACCTGTGATTTGTTGTAAAATTCCAATGACCAATCCGACGATGAAAATGAATCGAATTCCGGGTTTTAAAACATCTAGAATGTTCCCTTTGGGTGCGTTTTCGTTTTCCTTACTATTCTTTTCGATTGCGGCAAATTCTTCATTGGCTACAGCTTCCCCATGAATCTTTGCCAATACCAGTTTAGCTTTGTCAAATTGCTCTGCCAAGAACAACCATCGCGGACTGTTCGGTACAAAAAACAAGCATAGGAAATATAAAATAGCAGGTAGAAACTCTACGCCAAGCATCCATCGCCATACGTTTTCATCGGTTAGCAATCCTTCTCCAGTATTGTATTTGTTGAAAAAATAGTTGCTTAAAAAGGCAGCAAAGAATCCTAAAACAATATTCAATTGCTGAATCGCAACGAGCTTTCCGCGGTTTTCTGCAGTTGAAACTTCGGCAATATACATGGGTGCGATGACCAAGGCAGCTCCGAAGGCCAATCCGCCAATCATTCTGGCGATATACAGCATTTCATAAGAGGAGGCAATAGCCGATAATAGTGCCGAGAGTGCATACAAAAAGGCAACAATCAACAAGATCTTCTTTCGTCCGAATTTGTCGCTTAACTTACCAGAAAAGAGCATGGCAATCATGGCCGCAAAGGACGGAGAACTCACTACCCAACCCGATTGAATATCATCCAAATTAAATTCTGGTCCGGCATAAGACATGACTCCGGAGATAATTCCGGCATCGAATCCGAATAAAAAACCACCTAAGGAAACAACAAAAGAAATGAAGAGTATTTTTTTAGACATGGTCTAAATATACTAACTTATTTGTTGTCCGTTGGATACGTTTTGTTCAGGTTCAATGAATGATAATCCCCCATCTGGAGTGTCTGCCATCAAGATCATTCCTTGACTTTCAACTCCTCTAATTTTTCGTGGTGCTAGGTTGGTTAAAACAGTTACTTGTTGCCCAATTACCTCTTCTGGAGAAAAGCTTTCTGCAATTCCAGAAACGATGGTACGAACTTCTAATCCAATATCTACACGAAGCTGTAGTAGCTTTTTGGTTTTAGGCACTTTTTGGGCTTCTAAAATGGTGCCCACGCGAATATCCAATTTGGTAAAGTCATCAAATTCGATGGTTTCTTTTTGTGGTTCTACCTTTTTATTGGCTAGTTCATTGGACTTTTTAGTGTCTTCCAATTTTTGCAATTGGGCTTCAATGACTTTGTCTTCGATTTTCGAGAATAACAGTTCCGATTTGCCAATTTGGTGACTTGGTTGAATTAAAACCTCTTTATCAGAAACATCCGACCAACAAATTCCTTTTTCTTTTTTGCAGAACAACACATTTAACATGTTCTTCAATTTCTGCGACGTAAAAGGCAAGAAGGGCTCTGAAACAACGGCCAATCCAGCGGCGATTTGAAGGGCCACATACATGATGGTTTTTACACGCTCTTCATCCGTCTTGATTTTCTTCCAAGGCTCTTCATCCGCTAGGTACTTATTCCCCAAACGAGCCAAATTCATCAACTCTTGTAATGCTTCTCTGAATCGATAGCGTTCAATAGATTTCCCAATGATGTCGGGGAAGTCACGAAGTGCAGCCAAAGTATCTTCATCAACTTCGGTAAAATCACCAGGAGTCGGAACAATTCCGTCGAAATACTTATGAGTAAGGACAACCACACGATTGATAAAGTTTCCGAAGATGGCTACCAATTCGTTGTTGTTTCGAGCCTGAAAGTCTTTCCAGGTAAAGTCATTGTCCTTGGTCTCAGGCGCGTTGGCTGTTAAGGTATAACGCAAAACATCCTGCTGATCTGGAAAATCTTCCAAATATTCATGCAACCAAACCGCCCAGTTTTTAGAGGTCGATAATTTGTTTCCTTCTAAATTTAAAAACTCATTGGCAGGCACATTTTCTGGTAAGATGTAATCTCCATGAGCTTTTAACATGGATGGGAAAATAATACAGTGAAATACGATATTATCTTTTCCAATAAAGTGCACCAGTTTGGTGTCTTCTGCTTTCCAATAGTCTT
>CAYFJL010000249.1:0-4619 GCA_964343335.1 uncultured Polaribacter sp.
CCGAGACCATTGCCGATACCGAAGTCATCGGTGTGATCACCGCCGAGGACCCCGAAGGGAACGCCATTACCTACCAAGTGGACCAGAGCGACCTTTTCGAGATCAACGAGGATGGGGAGCTCAGCCTTATCGAGGGAACCAACCTGGACTATGAGGCCAAGACAGTGCACAACATCACCGTGGTCGCCAGTGACGGCTTCAAAAAACTGGAGATCTTCGTGACCGTGATCGTGGAGGACATCACCTCCGCAGAGGACCCCTCTACCTTTGTGACCAAGTGGGTCACTGCACAGCCCAGCGACTTGGTCGTTATCGGTTTGAACGGTGCCCTTTCCTATGACTTTACCGTTGATTGGGGGGATGGGACCGTTGAAGATGTGGTGTTGACCAATGGGGAGGAGTCTTTCTCGCACGAGTACGCAGAACCTGACACCTATACCGTAGCCATACAGGGCGATTTTCCCATTATAAGAATGGATAACAGTTCCACTCCAGAAAAACTGGTGGGCATACAGCAATGGGGCAGCATCCCATGGCAGAGCATGGAATTAGCTTTTTATGGATGTACAAACCTTGCCGAATATACCGCTACCGATGTGCCCGATCTTTCCAACGTGGGTTCCATGGCAAGCATGTTCCGAGAGTGCACTCAATTCAATGGTGACATCGGGAATTGGGATATCAGTACGGTAACTGATATATCACGTGTTTTTATGAATACCTCATTCAATCAGGATATCAGCAATTGGAATACCGAGGAGGTTATAACAATGCAAGCTACTTTCCATTCTACTCCATTTAATAAAGATATTAGCACTTGGAATACCAAAAAAGTAGAGAATATGCGATCAATGTTTGCAGCTACTACTAACTTTAATCAAGATATATCCAATTATTGGACTACAAATGCAGTAACAGACATGAGTTATATGTTTGACGCTGCTGAAGCCTTCAACCAAGACATGAGTGGTTGGGTCACCTCGAATGTTAAATATATGTCTTTCATGTTTAGAGATGCTACTTCTTTTGATCAAGATCTTGGTTCCTGGAATATTTCCAGCTTACAGAATGCAATAAGCATGTTGGATAATTCTGGGATGTCCCCTGAAAACTTGAGCAGTACGTTTATTGGCTGGAACAATTTTGTGGAACAGAACAATGGTCCACAGGATATCTCCCTGGGCGTGGATAATCTAACTTATTGTGGCAATGATGCACTATTGGCCGCCGACAATCTGTTCACCGATCATGGATGGCAGTTTGTTGGGAATCTAGGTTACCAAGTAGACTGCAACTAAAACTGGTTTACCTTATTAAATAAAATACCGTCGGTGGCCACAGGGCTGTCGGCGGTTTTTGTTTTTGGTACAATGAGATAAGAGATTTTAGCTATCAGAGGTAAGAGTTAAGAGCCCTGATTGCCAATGTCCGATCAGGGGAAGAAAAGATTTCTCCCTGTCCTCTCGGCTCATTTCGACTTCGCTCAATGACCAGCGCTCGGGGTGACGGCTCGAAATGACATCTTAACTCCCGCCTTCGGACTTCTAAAATCTACACTCCAAAAAAATCCGTCAGATCAAACGGGGCATCCGTCAGATCAAAAAGGGCATCCGTCAATTCACCCTGAATTATTCTTCCCATTTGTGCCAACTTCTCCCGTATTACAGAACAAAAGGAGTGATTTGGCATGCAAGAATTTCAACACATCATCATTACACGGTTCAATCTAAGGAACCATCAATGGAGCAATCGCACCAAAAACAACACACCCATTTTAACCGAGTCTTGGCTAGAGGATCGTTTTGATTTATTTGAGAACTTTTGTTTTCTATCGGTCAGGAACCAAACCAACACCAATTTTCAATGGTGGGTGTTTTTTGATACCGAAACACCAATGCGTTTTAGGGAGCGCATAAGCGAATTCGAACGGAGATTCCACCGCTTCACAGCGGTATTTGTGGATGGGATGGATGCTTTTTTGCCCGAAGTTCAAGAAAGGTTGGCGTTGTGTAAAGCACCATACATTATGACCAGCAGATTGGACAACGATGATTGCTTGCACAAAGATTATGTTCAAGTGGTGCAGCAACAGTTTGCCCATCAAACATACTTGGCTTTGGATATTATTGACGGGTTTACCTTGCAAGTGCAGCCCGAAGTACGGCTAGGGTACCGAAGACATTTGTACAATCCGTTCATTACGCTGATCGAGGTGAATGTGAATGCCAAATCGGTTTGGGACCGGACGCACAGTGATTGGAAAAAGGAAAAGCTCCTTAAACGTATCAAAGGGGAAAGATTGTGGATGTCGGTAATCCATCATGACAATAAAGTGAACGAATATCATGGCTTTGGCACTCCCGCTTTTGACGAAACTTTAATGAATTTTGGCATTAGGGGTGCAAAAAAAAGTGAATTGCGAGCACTCCTTACCCACTCCAAAAGGCTTAGTTTTAAATATTGGTGTGAGGCCGTAATATATAATGTATTCAAGGATTTCAAAAAAGCGATTGGTCTTTATTCTTACAAATAGTTTCATCCATTTTAAAGTTACGCAACCGTGCCCTGGCAACTGCTCCCGGCTCCGGCCGTACATCCATAGCAATGCTGAGAAATCACAATCTCACGGTCGTTCAACAGGTCATCGTTGTAATCTTAGATATGTTTGACCTTGCTCGCCACTTTAAGGTCCAGCATCTGATTGAAATCACAATCGTACAACCAGCCGTCCCAACTTACCGAAATGGTGTTGGTGCACATGACATTTTCCACGGCGGCAGGATTGTAGGCTTCCTCTTCAGAGCAAAAATGATTATAGTAATTGTGCTGAACAAATAAGGTAGACCAAAATTTGTTAAACCTAAAAATCTTAATGAGCTTGAGGATATGTTAAAGACTTCGTTTTTGTAATTAATAGAAAGAATATGATTAAAAAACGAGGCACAAATGTACCAGATATAATTATATTTATTTTCAAAATAAAATTTTCGAATATCTACTATTATATTGTTATTGAACTAGTAGTTAATTAATGAACAACATAAGGTTTATTAAATTCAAAATTTATGGAGGCGGCAAAAAAAATATTGATGTTGTTTTTTTGGGGAACAATGGTATTTTCTTGTGAGAAAGAAAATTTGAGACCTAAATATTTGACGGAAAACATAATTGTTGTTGTTATTGATGGCGCTAGATTCTCTGAAACTTGGGGTGACAGTACCCATCAATATATCCCAAGGTTGTACAAGGAAATATCAAAATCTGGAATAATAAACACTGAGTTTTATAATAACGGACCAACTTACACCCTTTCGGGTCATACAAGCATAACAACTGGAAATTATCAAGAAATTGACAATACCGGCAAGGAATTACCGAAATACCCGTCAGTCTTTCAATATTGGAACGAAAAAAAACCTGACGGTAATAGTAAATCCTGGATAATAGCCAGCAAGGACAAATTAGAAGTTTTGAGCAATTGCTCTCAGTTTTCATATCATGATAAATTCAATGCTTCAACCGACTGTGGGGTTGACGGTTTGGGTAGTGGTTATAGAGAGGATAGTATAACCTATAATAATTTCATCAAACTGTTGAACAATTCACGTCCAAATTTGGTTTTAGTAAATTTTAGGGAACCTGACTATTCTGGACATTCGGGAAATTGGGAAGATTACATTGAAGGAATAAGAACTACAGATGAATATCTTTATAAGATTTGGAATTATATTCAAGAAAGTGATTTCTACAAGGGAAAGACATCATTGTTTGTCACCAATGATCACGGAAGGCACTTAGATGATGTTTCCAATGGCTTTATTTCTCATGGAGATGATTGTCTAGGATGTAGGCACATTAATTTTTTTGCTTACGGACCGGACTTTAAAGAAAATGTAGTTTTGAATAAGAAGAGAGAACTTATTGATATAAGTGCGACCATTTCAGAAATTATGGATTTTGAAATGGAGTTTGGACAAGGAGAGGTAATGTATGAATTGTTCAAATGAGACCAATAACCTTTATTCAAGCTACTTATCATTCAGCAATCTTAAAACTTAGGTACGTAGGGAATAGATCTAATTGCTTCCTGAGAGTCGTTTGGCCAATAAATCTATTAAAGTAAAAATCATGCAACCGTACCCTGACAACTGCTCCCGGCTCCGGCCGTACATCCATAGCAATGCTGTGAAATCACAATCTCACGGTCGTTCAACAGGTCATCGTTGTAATCTTTGATATGTTTGACCTTGCTCGCCACTTTAAGGTCCAGCATCTGATTGAAATCACAATCGTACAACCAGCCATCCCAACTTACGGAAATGGTGTTGGTACACATAACATTTTGCACGGCGGCAGGATTATAGGCTTCCACCAATGAGTACATGTAATCTTCGTAATTGTCCGATGCGATAAGGTAGTCCAAAAAGCGTGAAATGGGCAAGTTGGTAATGGCAAATAGGTTGTGGAAGTCGATATCAAAATCTTCTTTTAAAGCCTTTTTAAAATCCCGCTCCATCGCCGTTTGGTCAGACGGCAAAAATGCCCCGGAAGGATTGTACACCAGGTCCAAACGCAAATCGCTATCAGGTTTGCCATAGCCCACCTCGTTGAGCATTTGG
>CAYFJL010000250.1:0-4583 GCA_964343335.1 uncultured Polaribacter sp.
TTGTATTTGTTAGCCTTCTACTTAGTGCTACAGTATTGGCTCAGAAACCTGAGCTTTCTGTAAAGGTGAGTAAGAATAAATTAGGCCTAAATCAACGTGTTCGTGTTGAATTTTCAGTGAACAAGCAAGGAGCCGATAATTTTGAACCACCAGAATTTAAGAACTTCCGAATTGTTGCTGGTCCGAGCCAGTCTGTGAGTCAGTCTTGGATTAATGGAAAGGTAAAATTCTCGCAGTCTTACACCTATATACTTCAGCCAAAAAGAAAAGGTGAATTAATCATTGGTCCAGGATCTATTCAGTTTAATGGAGATACCATCAATTCGAAGATGGTAAAAGTCATTGTGGTGGATGCTGTAGATATTCCAAAAGACCCGAATGATCCAAATTATATCGCCCAACAGAACATTCACCTCGTTGCTGAGATTTCAAAATCGAGACCTTATGTTGGTGAAGGTGTTTATGTAGAATACCGACTGTATGTTAGTGAAAACGTGAGCGTATTTGATACCTCTGTTACCGAGGCGCCGCAGTACAACGGGTTCTGGAATCAAGAAATAAAAATCAATGGCTATCCTGTAAAAATGGGGAAATACAATGGAGAAGACTACCGATACATTGTGTTGCAAAAGGCCTTATTGATTCCGACTAAAACAGGTAACTTGATCATTGATCCCATGAAAATGGACATTGTGATTGGTGTACCGACAGGTCGTGCGGATTTCTTTGGAAACGTAATCACCAAAAACTTACGGAAGGAATTTGCGTCTCCTCGAAAAATCATCCGTCCGAAAGAACTTCCACTTATTGGCAAGCCAGAAAACTTTACAGGTGCGGTGGGAGATTACAATTTCAATGTGGTAATGAGCAAAGACATTTTAAGAGCCAACGAATCCTTTGATTTGAAGGTGACCGTTTCTGGACGAGGGAATTTGAAACTCTTCGAAATTCCTGAAATCGTAACGCCAAGCGAGCTTGAAAAATACCAGCCAAACCGCAAGGAAAATGTTCGAATTACGGGAACTTCAATGACAGGAAACATTTCAGAAACTTATACCATTGTGCCTCAGTACCGAGGAAAGTATAAAATTCCGAATGCATCCTTCTCTTATTTCGATCCGAAGAAGGAAAAGTATTTCACCTTAACGAGTCAGGATTTGTATGTTGATGTGATCGACGGTAAAGACATCACCTCAAACAACACCACTCCAGATAACAACATTAAGAGTCCGGAAGTAAAAAAGGTGCCAGTGATTACCAATCCGGGGCAAATTTCAAGCAAGAACTTTAAATTCATTGCCACTAGAACAGAGTTTCAACCTGCGGAAGAGGAAGATTTCTATGGTTCGAATCTGTATTACATCCTTTTATTGGTGCCTTATCTGGCCATCCCAACGGGAATTATAATTTCCAACAAACAAGAAAAAAGAAGGAAAGATGTTCGGGGTAATAAACTCAGAAAAGCGGATAAATTAGCTAGAAAATATTTATCAGAAGCAAGTAAGTTGATTGGTCAGAAAGAAGCTTTTTACGAAGCCTTACAAAGAGCGTTGCACAATTATTTGAAAGCGAAACTCGGAATTGAGACGGCTGATATTAGTAAAGAAAGAATCGCTAATTTATTAAGCGATAGAGGGGTTGATAATGACATTAGCACCCAATTTATAAATGTGTTGAAAAACGCTGATTTTGCAAGGTATACACCTACCACCGACTTGCAAATGAAGGAGGAATACAACAGAGCGAAAGAGGTAATCATTCAATTAGATAAACAACTTTAATATGAAACGATTGGTTATTTTATTTTTTGTTTGTCTGTCACAGATAGTAAGCGCCCAAACGCCAGAGGATTTGTTTGGAAAGGGAAACATTGCCTACAAAGATGGTAAGTATGTTGAGGCTATTGAATACTATCAGCAAATTGAGGCAAAAGATCTTGTTTCTGCAGAATTATTCTTCAACTTAGGAAATGCTTATTACAAACTGAATAAAGTTGGCCCGAGTGTTTATTATTATGAAAAGGCCCTGCAACTGGACCCAGATAACGAAGAGGTTAAAAATAATTTGGTCTACGCGAAACGTTTGGCTATTGACACTATTGAAGAATTACCCAAAACTCTATTCCAGAAAATAAATAAAAACTACTTACAGTTACTAACCTACAATCAGTGGTCATTTCTATTGGTTGGATTCTCCTTTTTAGGCTGTTTGTTCTTCTTATTATACTACTTGGTAAAACGATCTAACTCCAAGCGTTTGTTCTTTATCTTATCGGCAAGCTGTTTTTTGTTGTTTATTTCGGCATTTTTTATAACTTACAACCAATATCAATACGCCAAAAACAATAAACCAGCTATAATTTTTGCTGAAAAAACTGAGATCAGAAGCGCCCCGACGCTAAATGCCGAAGAAGTTTTTGAAATCCACGAAGGAACAAAAGTTATGGTACTCGACGCCATAGATAATTGGAAGAAAATTATCCTCGCAGATGGCAAACAAGGTTGGATTATTGCGGATGACCTTAAAGAACTGTAAGAAACATGTCTTTTTTGAGATTTTCTTTTTTGAAGCATTTGATGCTTTTGCTTATCTGTATCAAAAGCATACACTCCATCTCGCATACCTTTAATTTATTTGAAGATACGGCCATCGTATTGAATTTAGATATCGAAGATTCTGAAACGGAAGAAAAATTAGAGCTCAAGGAAAACTTCAAAATCAACCACAATATCAATAAGAATCCTCTATTTTTGGTTCAAAACGCTACCAAAGCATTCAACAATAATCTTCTTTTGTATGCTGATCATATTGAGGATTTTGCCACACCACCGCCTGAATTGAGATCTTAATTCTCGGCACAATCAACAAATAAATCAATCAATTTCAATCAATCAAAATCCTACTTCGTAGGATGATAACAACTTCTTTATGTTTACATATTTAAAAAACGATTTACCTGCTAGTATCGTCGTATTTTTTGTTGCACTACCCCTATGTTTGGGAATTGCACTCGCTAGTGGAGCTCCTCTATTTTCTGGTCTTATTGCTGGTATTATTGGGGGTATTGTAGTTGGATCTTTAAGCGGATCTAACATTGGTGTCAGCGGACCTGCAGCCGGACTTGCAGCCATCGTTCTCACCGCTATTGGAAGCCTCGGTGGTTTCGAAAACTTTTTACTTGCCGTTGTTTTAGGTGGCGCCATTCAATTACTTTTTGGAGTTTTAAGAGCCGGAATTATCGGTTATTATTTTCCGTCATCGGTAATCAAGGGAATGCTAACCGGTATTGGTATCATTATATTCTTAAAGCAGATTCCCTATTTCTTCGGATATGATGTGAATCCGGAAGGTGATTTTGCCTTTCAACAAATTGATGGAGAAAACACCTTTTCTGAGCTATTTCAGGCCGTAAATCACATCAGCATTGGTTCGACCATAACAGGAGTAATTGGATTGGGAATTTTATTACTTTGGAGTAATTACCTCGTTAAAAAAGGGAAAATTTTCCAACTAATCCAAGGGCCTCTTGTTGCTGTAATTATTGGTATTCTATACTTCATCGCTACCCAAGGCAATGAAACTTTGGGTATTGATAAATCGCAATTGGTGAGTGTCCCAGTACCCGATAGTTTTGACTCCTTTTTGGGGCAATTTAGCTTTCCGAATTTTGAAATGATCACATCACCAGAAATTTGGATTGTGGCTTTCACCATTGCATTGGTGGCAAGTTTAGAGACCTTGTTGTGTGTGGAAGCTACCGATAAGTTAGACCCACATAAAAACGTAACACCAACCAACCGTGAACTATTAGCTCAGGGTACAGGAAATATCATTTCAGGTATGATTGGCGGACTACCAATTACCCAGGTAATCGTAAGAAGTTCTGCCAATATTCAATCAGGTGGACGCACAAAAATGTCGGCCATTATTCACGGATTCTTCTTATTGATTTCCATCATTTTGGTTCCGAAATTACTGAATAAGATTCCGCTTTCGGTACTGGCTTCCATTCTGCTTATTGTAGGTTATAAACTTGCCAATCCGACACTTTTCAAGAGAATTTATCAAAACGGATTGAACCAGTTTTTACCATTCATCATCACCGTACTAGGAATTGTCTTTCTTGATCTTTTAAAAGGTATCGGACTCGGATTAGCCGTGGGTATTGTCATCATTTTAATAAAGAGTTTCCAAAACTCTCACTTCCTTCATATTGAAGGGGAAGATGTGGATGACGGTAAGATCAAAATGACACTTGCCGAAGAAGTAACCTTCTTTAATAAAGGGGCTATTCTAAAAGAATTAGACAATCTTCCTGATGACTCTTTCTTGGAATTAGATGTACGCAAGACGAGGTATTTAGATCATGACATCATCGAAATTTTAGAGGACTTTGGTATCAAAGCTAAAGATCGAAACATCCATATCAAATTGTACTCTGAAAAAGGGATTATTGAGAACCCAGATAGTTATATCGAATTTTTCAAAAAAGGATCAAAAGACAATATTTAATCAATCGCCATGAAAGCACATACCAAATTAACACAAGACGCCATTTCTCCGAACAAAGCGGTTGAATTATT
>CAYFJL010000251.1:0-4565 GCA_964343335.1 uncultured Polaribacter sp.
AGAGGAATTGTTAAAAAAAACAAAATTCACTTCTAAGCAAGATTCAATAGACTTATATTTGGTCACTATTAATGATGTTTTATTGCGTAATGATATTGCTCCGCTTAGCTATGTAAAGCCTAAAATAAAGCAGATTATTTTACACAAACGCAAAATTGAATTGATCAAAAAAATCGAACAAATACTACTAAATGATGCCGTTAAGAACAACAATTTCAAGAAATACTAAACTTACCTTACTTGGGGCTTTGTTTTTTGCCTTTACCTTTTCAGGGTTTGCGCAGAAAGTAAAGATCGATGGAGTGGCCGTAGTAATCGGAAAGAACATCGTTCTAGATTCTGATATCAACAAGTTTAAGAAGGAAGTAGAACAGAGAAGCGAAGGGAAGATTAAAATTTCAGATTGTGAAATGTTGGAAGAGTTGATGCTTCAAAAATTGATTGCGCACCATGCGGTTATTGATAGTGTAACGGTAACAGATGCTGAGATTTCTTCAAATGTTGAAAACAGTGTAAACTTCTTCGTGAAGGAATTTGGATCTGAAGCAAAAGTGATTGAGGTATATGGCTTCAATGACATGGCAGATCTTCGTAAAGAGTTGTACAGCGTTCAAAAGGAAAACTTGCTTATTCAGAAAGAGCAGGCCAAGATTACAGAAAAGATTGATGTAACCCCAGAGGAAGTGCGTTTGTACTACAACGGATTGAAAGAGAAAAATGAACTTCCAGAGATTTCAGCGGAGGTAGAGCTGTCACAGATTGTGATGAAGGCCAAACCAGATAAGTCAGAGAACGAAAGAATTTTGAAAAAGCTTCAAGAAATTCGCAAGCAATTAGAAGATGGGGCTAGCTTTAAAATGAAGGCGATAATTAACTCTGATGATCCAGGTGTTACTCAAAATGGTGGTCAGTACACCATTACCAAAGAGTCTCCGTTTATCAAGGAGTTTAAGGAAATGGCCTTTAGCTTGGACTTAAACCAAATCTCACAGCCTTTTAAATCAGATTTCGGATACCATATCATGCAATTGAATGCCATTAAAGGGAATACGAGAATTGCTTCGCACATTTTGATGCAGCCTAAAATTCCAGATAACTTATTAAACGATACGCGTTTCCTTGCGAATGAAGTGGTGAAGAAAGTGCGCGCAGGTTTGATGACTTGGGACGATGCTGTAAAAGAGCATTCTGATGATGAGAATACCAAAAATAACAACGGATTAATTGTGAATCCTTACACTGGAGAACATCGATTTGATTTAACTCGAATGGATCCAGATTTATATGCGAGAGTGGCAGAATTAAAAAAAGGTGAAGTAACGGATGCCTTCTTTGATCAAAGTCAAAACGGTGAGAAGATGTACAAGTTTATTCTTGTAAAAGATAGAACCGATAACCACACCGCAGATATGGTTACTGATTATGTGAAGATTCAAGAATTAGCACTTCAAAAGAAGAAAGAAGAAACCATTGCTAGATGGGCGAAAGAAAAAATTGGTGATACCTACATCAAAATTTCTGGTGGTCATAATAAATGTTCTTTCGAGAAAAACTGGAAAAAAGATACGAATAAGTAATGTCAGAAGTCCAGGAAATTACCAACCTTGTACAAAAGTACGATCGGTTAAAGCAGGAGATTAGAAAAGTAATTATTGGTCAAGAAGAAGCGGTGAATTTCACTTTGCTTTCCATCTTTTGTGGCGGCCATTCTTTACTTATTGGAGTTCCTGGCTTGGCAAAAACATTGTTGGTAAATACCATTTCTCAAGCATTAGGACTTCAATTTAAGCGTATTCAGTTTACCCCTGATTTAATGCCTTCGGATATTTTAGGAAGTGAGATTTTAGATCAGGATAGGAAATTCAAATTTATCAAAGGGCCTATTTTTTCCAACATAATTTTGGCGGATGAGATCAACCGTACACCACCAAAAACACAGGCAGCCCTTTTAGAAGCTATGCAAGAGAAATCAGTCACGGTAGCAGGTCAGTATTTCAAGCTGAACAAACCTTTCTTTGTTTTAGCCACGCAAAACCCTATTGAACAAGAAGGGACCTACCCACTTCCAGAAGCTCAATTAGACCGTTTTATGTTCTCTATTTTCTTAGAGTATCCAAGCTTTGACGAAGAGGTAGAAGTAGTTAAAAACACGACCAATGCGGTTGAAACGAACTTAGAATCAATTTTTTCGGCAGAAGAAATCATTGCCTTTCAAAACTTGATTCGTAAAGTTCCTGTAACCGACAATTTAATCAAATACGTGGTACGTTTGGTGGGTAGAACCAGACCAAACACCAATCAGGCAGCAGATATTGTTCGGAAGTATGTAGATTGGGGTGCTGGACCAAGAGCTTCGCAGAATCTTGTATTAGCGGCCAAAGCATATGCTGTCATGAATGGAAAATTCTCACCTGATATCGAAGATGTAAAGGCGGTTGCGGTTCCTGTGCTTTCACATCGAATCGTTAAAAACTACAAGGCTGAGGCTGAAGGAATCAGTATCAAAGAGATCATTTCAGCGATTTTATAGTTCAAAAAAGCTGAACATACAACCACCATATTTTTTACTGTAACTAAACTTAGGGTGTTCCTCTAAGCTAGTGTGTTTGGAATGCTCAATAACTAGGAGTCCGTCTTCTTCTAACAACTCTTTTTCAAATACCAAATCGGCAATTTTAGAGAATTTTTCAATGTCGAAATCATACGGAGGATCGGCAAAAATGATATCATATTGTTGCTTTGTTGATTCTAGGTATTGATATACATCGCTTTTGATCGACTGAACATTACACTCCAATTCGTCGTTGGTTTTTTGAATGAAACGGATGCAATGATAGTTGGCATCTACCGAAGTGATGCTCTGAGTGCCTCTAGAAGCGAACTCGAAGCTAATACTTCCGGTACCTGCAAATAAGTCCAAAACGGAGATTCCATCAAAATAATAGTGATTATTCAAGATGTTGAATAAAGACTCTTTAGCCATGTCTGTCGTCGGTCTGACAGGTAATTTTTTGGGCGCTACAAGCCTTCGTCCTTTAAGTCTTCCTGAAATTATTCTCATGAGTGTAAGAGTACAAATTCTTGATGCTTGGCAATAGCTGTATCTTGTAAAATAGAATTCTTAGTTTCCGAAAAGACAATGTTCTTAACGTACTTGGCTATCAGATTATAAATCTTGGAATCCTTGTCTAAATAACCGCTAATATTCAGATTGATTTCGAGATTGTCAATATTCAATTGCTCGGCTGTAAATAGGATGTAATACAGGCAATCTTCTGGAGTAGAAAAGTGAAAGGAATTACATAGACTTACTTCCTTGCCATTGATTACAACCACATTCATCAATGCCCTTCCAAAATCAACATACATGGTTAGTCTATTTTCTTGATTCACTGCTATGGCCTTTGAAATGAAAAGACTCATGTAATGGTGGAATTCAAACTCCCCAAAATTTTGAAACAAAAAGTTATTGATGTTTATATAGGGTATGTATACCAAATTGGCTTCAATGCTTGGCAAGTTGTCAAAAGCGCAAAGATCCGTTGAAAATGTTTTTACCGAATAATCCAGGTAAGTGCTCAGTTTTTCTTCATCAAAAAACTTTTGAGGCACTAAGGTATACAGGTCGTTCTTATAATAGACATCAATGGCATCAAAGTCGTAATGCAACTCCTTATCTGCTTTGAATAGTGGTTCTATCTTCGTTACTAATTCCTCAGGTTGATTAACTGGTTGATCAAAAAGATATTGACCGAAATATACGGCATCAGACGATCCTCCCTGATGGATAGAAAAAGAAAATCCATCCAAACTAAATTGGATGGATAAGGATAAATTTTCTTTGGTTGTTATGGATGTATTACTCCGTTTTGACTGCATCACCTTTATCATAAGAAGGAGGCCAGTTACCACCTGTACTTACTTCATCAAGAGAACCTACAGAAACGAACTCACCCTTAATTTGGTCAGCTTCAATAGCTTCTAATTCTTGCTTCACAAGCGAAGGAGACAATCCATCTAGAATATCTTTCTTAGCAGTCTTCACATAGAATGTCGGTACAACGAGTCCAACAACCTTTTCAACGGTTCCTACTTCTATTTCAAACTGTTTGCCAGCTACACCAGGAACGTCCCACATTGATTTGTAGTTTCTATTCTCGAAATACTTCAATACTGGTTCGTAACCGATGGTGTCTGTTACTCTTTTTTCAACATCAATGATAATACCACCACCACGATTTACTTTTTCAACAATAGTTTTGGTTTCTGTGATCGCCAATTGTGCGGTGTCAACAAATTTGATTAATGCGTCTTTGTCTTTCGTGTAGTTTCCATTCACTTCATAAAACTTCATCTGCGCATCTCTAATGATTTTCAAGTTTTTAATTACTGGCTTGTAGCGCTCTACTTTTTCCTTCGCAAACTTGATAGGCTCCATGATCCCATTCCAAATCTGAAAACTAAGGAAAATGGCCAATACTAATAGCAATACAGATGCAATCCATCTTAGCTTTAATGGTAAAAATTTAACTATAAGAATTGCCACCAAAACAGAAGCGATAGCA
>CAYFJL010000252.1:0-4527 GCA_964343335.1 uncultured Polaribacter sp.
GTACTCAAGGTGGGAATCGAACCCACACTCCGAAACCGGAACTGGATTTTGAATCCAGCGCGTCTACCAATTCCGCCACTTGAGCATTTGACATACCTCGATGAGGTATTTTGCGGACTGCAAATCTATGAAAAAGAAATAATAACTCGTCAAATAATTGCTACCTTTGTGTACTCTTTTTACAAAGAATTTAAATTTAAACTTCATGAGTGTTAGCAAACTTGAACCAAAGTTATTTGCATGCCAGCAAAGCATGGAATTGGCTAAAAAAATTGCAAAAGAATACAACGTACCACTAGGAAATGTCATCACCACTAAATTTAGTGATGGAGAATATCAACCAGCATTTGAAGAGTCAGTGCGAGGAAGACGAATCTTCATCATCGGATCTACTTTTCCGCCTGCGGATAATTTAATGGAGATGCTCTTAATGTTAGATGCTGCGAAGCGAGCTTCTGCAAGACACATTACTGCCGTAATGCCATACTTCGGTTGGGCAAGACAAGATCGAAAAGACAAGCCTAGGGTTGCTATTGGAGCAAAAATGGTAGCGAAGATATTAGAGGCGGCCGGAGCCACGCGTATCATGACGATGGACTTGCACGCAGATCAAATTCAAGGATTTTTTGAAAGACCTGTAGATCATTTGTTCGCATCAACCATCTTTATGCCCTACATCAACAGTTTAAATTTAGATAATCTTACCATCGCATCACCAGATATGGGAGGGTCAAAAAGAGCTTATGCTTACTCAAAGCATTTGATGTCTGATGTAGTAATTTGTTACAAGCAGCGTAAAAAGGCAAATGTGATTGGTCATATGGAATTGATTGGTGATGTTGAAGGAAAAAATGTCATTCTTGTTGACGATATGATCGACACGGGAGGAACATTGACTCATGCAGCCAACTTAATGATGGAAAGAGGAGCGAAAAGTGTACGTGCTATTTGTACCCATCCAATCTTATCTGGCACGGCTTACGAGCGAATTGAGAGCTCAGCTTTGACCGAGTTAATCGTCACAGATACAATCCCATTGAAAAAGAATATTTCTAAAATAAAAGTTGTATCTTGCGCGCCCTTATTCGCAGATGTTATGCACAAGGTACAAGATAACACTTCGATAAGCGGACAATTTTTAATGTAAATAAATAATAGTAATGAAATCAATTACAATTAAAGGATCAAAAAGAGAAAGCGTAGGCAAGAAAGCAACGAAAGCCTTACGTAATGCTGATATGGTTCCTTGCGTAATCTACGGAGGAGATCAGCCATTGCATTTTGCTGCTGCAGCAAAAGATTTTAGAAATTTGGTGTATACTCCGAACGTATATACTGCAAGCATTGAAATTGATGGAGAAACAACTCCTGCAATCTTACAAGACATTCAATTTCACCCAGTATCTGACAAAATCTTACATGTAGATTTTTATCAGTTATTCGAAGACAAAGAAGTAACCATGAACATTCCTGTTCGTTTGGTAGGTTCTTCTAAAGGTGTGATGATTGGTGGTGCTTTGCGTCACAACATCCGTAAGATGAAAGTTAAGGCGCTTCCTGCGAACTTACCTGACTTCATCGAAGCAGATATCACAGAATTAGAAATTGGTAACAAATTATATGTTACTGAATTAAAGAGTGATAAGTTTACCATCTTACACCCAGACAATACTGTGGTAGCTCAAGTAAGAATGTCTAGAAATGCTCAGAAAGCAGCTACTGAAGAAGAAGCGGCAGAGTAAAGTTTCTATAACATAATACTAAAAAGCGTTACCCTATGTAGCGCTTTTTTTATTTCTAATTGTATCAAATGAGTGTTTTATCTATTTTTAAAAGTCTTTTTTCGAAAGAAGATAGAACCGAACCAGACATGAAAAAGTTATTAATCGTCGGATTAGGAAATATTGGTGAGAAGTATCACAATACGCGTCACAATATCGGATTTAAGGTACTCGATGAACTTGCCAAAGATCAAGGGGTTTCTTTCGAGACCCAAAAACTTGGTGACGTCTGTGAATTCCGTTTTAAAGGCAAGAAATTTGTTTTGCTCAAACCAAGTACTTTCATGAATTTGAGTGGTAAAGCCTTGAAGTATTGGATGCAACAAGAGAAAGTTGTTCTAGACAATGTCTTGGTAGTTACTGATGATATCAATATTGATTTTGGAACCATTCGTATCAAATCTAAAGGAAGTGATGGAGGCCACAACGGAATGAAAGACATTCAGGACAAATTAGCCACCAACAAATATCCAAGATTCCGCTTCGGAATTGGAAACGGATTCTCAAAAGGCCGTCAAGTCGATTATGTTTTGGGAGAATGGTCTGCCGATGAAGAGAGTCAGTTGATTGAAAGACTTCCGGTTGCTACCAAAGCGATTCTTTCCTTTGGAACAGACGGACTGAACAATACCATGAATAATTTTAACGGAAAGTAAAATTCAGTTATCAGTAATCAGTGATCAATTATCAGTGATCAATGATAATTGTTTATTGATCCTTGAGAACTGTTAATTGTCCGAAGCAAACCACTCAGCGAATGAGGTTTCGGTTTCTTGAAGTTTGATGGCGAACAGCTTGATGTTTTCTGGTAGTCTACTGTTAATCTTATTGGCAAAATCAATCACCATCATTTCGCTTGTAGGCTGGTAATCTACCAAGAGCACATGATGTCCTCTCTTTTTCAATTCGTGAGCCAATTCAACATGAGGTGTGTTTTTATTGAAAACCGTAGCATGATCGAATAAGTCAACAATCTCTTCTTTGACAATTTTCTTCAAGTCCCCAAAGTCAATCACCATGCCGTATTTCACATTAGAAGTATCGTCAATAGGAGTTCCCGTTACAGTCACCGAAAGTTTGTAGCTATGACCGTGTACATTTTTACATTTCCCATCATACCCATAGAGTGCATGTCCGGTTTCAAAACTAAATTGCTTGGTGATTCTAATTGTGCTCATGAGATGTCTTAAAGTCGGCTCAAAAATAGTAATATATCCCTAATATTAGCCCATTAAAAAGTTGGATAATACATCGGCAATTTTACGATTGTCTGATAATTGGGGAATCTTATTCTGACCTCCAAATTTTCCTATGGATTTCATGTATTCATGGAAACCGCCTTTTTGTACTTTTCGAATGACAAGGGGTTTCAAAATTTTACCTTCAATCAAGTCGAAATAATAGATGTTCTGCTCTTGCATTGATTGATCAATTTTGGCAGCAATAGCTTCCAAATCTTTGGGCTCATTTTCAAACTCTATGAACCATTCGTGATAAGGCAATCCTTCATCCGGATTTACCTGTGGGGCAACGGTAAATTCACTCACAGTGACCGAAGATCCTGCAATGGCGTCATTCAATGCTTTTTCTACTTCCTTGCCAATCACATGTTCCCCAAACGCAGAGATAAAATGCTTGATTCTACCCGTTACTTTGATGCGATAGGGTTGTAAGGAAGTAAATTCTACAGTGTCGCCTATATTATATCCCCAAAGGCCTGCCGTGGTATTTAGAATGATGACATAGTTCACACCTAGCTTCACATCCTTGAGCGAAATTCGAGTGGGGTTTTCATCAAAAAATTCATTAGCAGGGATGAACTCATAGAAGATTCCCGAATCTAGTTGGAGCAACATCCCAACTTCTGTTTGCGAATCTTGATAGGCGATGAATCCCTCGGAAGCCGGGTACAATTCGATATAATCGATTTTTTTACCAATGATGGATTCAAACTTATTCTTGTAAGGCGCAAAATTCACTCCGCCATAAATGAAGAAGTTGAAATTCGGAAAAATTTCACTGATTTTCTTCCCAGTTTTTGCCTCCAATTTTTCGAAATACATTTGAACCCAAGAAGGAATTCCGCTAATGACGGTCATGTCCTCATGAATGGTTTCTTCCACGATAGCATCCACCTTGGTGTCCCAATCTTCAATGCAATTGGTTTCCCAGCTCGGCAATCTGTTTTTTTGTAAATATTTGGGTACGTAATGGGCCACAATTCCGCTTAATCGTCCCAATTGAACTCCGTTCTTATCCTCTAACACTGGACTTCCTTGTAGGAAAATCATTTTTCCATCCACAAAATCGGCATTGTTTTTTTCGGCGATGTAAAACAACAAGGCATTTCGTGCCGCTTTGATATGTGTGGGCATCGATTCTTTTGTGATAGGGATGTATTTAGCGCCCGAAGTAGTACCAGATGTTTTGGCAAAGTAAATGGGTTTTCCCTTCCATAACACATCCGATTCGCCTGCAACAATGCGGTCTACATAGGCGCGTAAGCCTTCGTAATCGTTTACAGGGACCAGCTTTTTGAAGTCTTCGTAGGATTTTATATCACCAAAATTATGGTCTTTCCCAAAGGCTGTTTGACCACCCGTTTGAATCAAATGATTGAGTACTTTTTGTTGGGTTTCAATGGGATTATTGGCCCATTTACGAACTTTCTTTGTGATATATTTTGCAAAGGGTACCGCAAAAAACGACTTGATACTCATTAGTTGAAATCGATAAAAGTTGTTGG
>CAYFJL010000253.1:0-4514 GCA_964343335.1 uncultured Polaribacter sp.
TTGGAGTCTTTCAGCAATCCTTCAAAATAACTTTGAGAAAACTCAGGTTTGATTTTATCATTTGAATAATGATGATGAATTCCGTTTGAAAACCACACTCTTTTTAAATAGGTTTTAAACGCCTTGAAATCATCTGATTCGCGATCACCCTTGTAGTTCTGATTGATACTTTCAAGCGCCATACGGATCTTTAAGTTATGACGATAGTTTTGATCCCACATGATGTCCCTACCGGCCAATCCAGCTTGGGTCAGGTAATACACTAATTTTTTCTCTTTCAAGGTCAATTCTTCAAATCCGGGTATTTGGTATCGTAAGACTTTTACGTCGGCAAATTGCTCAACGAAATAACTGAATTCGGTTTCTTTATTATTCTCCTTGCTATTTTCTGTTCCACAAGAAATCAATAGTGAAGCTATAAATAAGCTCCATAAGAATTGCTTAATTTTCATGATTTAGTAATTAAAGTTTGATGGGCAAAGTACTACTTTTCGCTCTGTATTTTTCTGACTTTTATCAGTCTTTTCCAGGCCTTTTGATGGAATATTATATACATCACGAAACAACCCACATCTAATAAAAAGTAAAAAAGACTAATCCCGCTAGGCGGATTGTTACTTGGCAGAAAATCAAAAACACCAAATGCTGTTGAAGGCCACTCCCAGCAGCCAAAAGCCGTACCTCCAATTTCCAACAAGGCAACGACGATGTACATGGTAAAAAAGTACAAGCGATCCTTCGGTCGGAACCAAAGAAGAAAAAAGACAAAGAACGTCATGAGGAATCCGAAAACATCGGAAAAGAAACCGACGTAAACTACAGCAAATCCAATGATGATCAAAGAAAATAGTTCTTCAATCTCTTTGTGATACTTTCGAGCCAGTGGGTCTTTGCTAAAAATAAAAACACGACCATATAGGGCGGCATGGCCTAATGGAACATACCAAGGAACATTCTCAAGTCGATAGGTATACATCCCCAAATAGATAGAGAATAAAAACTCTCCGGCTACGCCTAAAATCACTGCATACAACATCAATTTTCGAGTTCTTGGAAAAGCTCTTTTGTACATCCAAAAGAAACTAAAAAGTGCAAGAATATTGATAGGAATCTGAGAGTTTACATAGTTTTCAGTGAAATATGTTCCGTCGAAAAAAAGGATGAAGATAAACCCAATAAAGATTCCAACCTTTCTTAAAAAGATTTTTGAGAGCTTGATTAAATCAGTCTTTGGAACGGATATAATACCAATCATTTGGGGTATTTAAAACAGCCTGTTGTGTGATCATTCACCATGCCCGTTGCTTGCATGAAAGCATAAATAATCGTTGATCCTACAAATTTAAAACCTCTTTTCTTTAAGTCCTTAGAAATCTGATCTGAAATTGCCGTGGTGGCCGGAACATCTTCCCTCGATTCGAACTTGTTTACGATGGGTTTACCATCGACATAAGACCAAATAAACTTGGAAAATGATCCGAATTCCTTTTGAATCTCGATAAACAGTTGCGCATTGGTGGTAGCGCTGCGGACCTTTAATTTGTTTCGAACAATTCCTTGGTTTTGCAGCAACTCTTGAAACTTCTTTTCACCATATTGGGCTATTTTCAAATAATCGAAATTATCGAATGCCTTGCGAAAGTTCTCTCGCTTATTCAAAATGGTAATCCAACTCAATCCTGCTTGAAAAGTTTCTAAAAACAAGAACTCATACAAGGTTTGATCATCATAAACAGGTTCGCCCCATTCGTTGTCGTGATAATCCATGTACAATTGACTTCCGGTAGCCCAAAAACAGCGTTCCTTCATTATTGAAAGCTTATGGGTTTGATTGCTGTTTGTCTGGTATTGACATACTCAAAGCTTCCCTCACCAAAAAAACCTGCTTCCTCTAGCATGATTCGAATGTCTTTGTTCCATTCTTCCACAGTAACCGTGGTATTTAGTTCGATGGCATAAGCGGTATTTTTCATTAGTGGGTAATCACCATTGAAAGGCACTCCTCCTTGTGAATCCCACATACCAATGGTGGTACCTGCACTATGACCGTAAGTCCCCAACGGATGTGTATAAATAGAAGGTCGAAGCCCCTCTTCTTTCCCCTGTTTTAAGGATGCCAAAAGTATCTCATTCCCGCTGCGACCGAATTTCATATTGGAAGTCAAAATATCTTGCACTCGATTCCCTTCCTTGAAAGCATCTTTCAAATACTGAGGAACGTCTGATTCATCTTCTTTCAACAAATAACCATGCTGCTGACAATCGGTATTCAATCCCAAGTAGGTGATTCCGAAATCACAATGAATCAAATCTCCCATTTGAATCACATCTACCGGTTTTCCTTTTGAAAAGGATTCAACTTCAGACTTTAAAACTGCCTTTGCTCTTTGCACATCAATGGTCGGATGAAACCAAGTTTCCAATCCTAATTCGGTTACCTTATCTCGCATGAACCAGACCACATCATCGGTTGTAGTTTTCCCTGGGGTAATTACCGCATCAGAAAAAGCTTCATCGATAATATCATGCGTAATTTTCACCAAATCTCTAAAGTACTTCATTTCCTTTTCGGTTCTGGTTTCTATCCAAGCGATCCCGAGTTTTTCTGCGGAAACAAACTTATCTGAAATTGTTTTCGGCATGTTGGCTTTCAATTCATCATAATCGGTTTTCACCAAGCCATCAGCAATATTAAAATGGGTTGACATGTTCAATCCTATTTTTTTCGGATTGCGTTCAGCAATAATCTTTTCTAAGGCCCTCCACTGATTGGGTTCTTTCTCTTTGTTCCAAGCAGACTTGATGCTTTTTCCAATATCATATCGCGCTACTGCTAATCGTTCTAACGTATTGTTCTTTTTATCTCTATAAAACACAATGATCGTTCGTCTTCTTGCGTTCAACCAGGTAGCTGGCAACATGGTTTTGAGAATTGGATCTTCATTATATTCTCTTGATATCAACAACCACATATCCAATTCCGCCTCATCCATAAGCTTTGGAAGTAAATTTTGGAACCGATCTTCCAACAATTCATCTTCGACGATTGCCCGTTCTTTCTCGCTCAGAATAGGCAGTGTTTGAAAATCATTTGAAGTTTCTTTACAACCCAAGAAGGAAATAAAAAGAAGTAAAATAAGCGTTTTTTGCATGGTGGTTTGACTTTTATAATCCCTGAAAATTACTGTTAAAAGCGTTAAAAACCAATCCTAATTCCAAATAATTTCGCAACTTTATAGGACTAGATGGTCACGAATGAAATTAATAAAACACCTTTTTGTTCTTAGTTGCTTTGGATTGTTTCTGTGGGCTTGTGCCTCAAATCCGGTAAAGAAGAATACCGAAAAGGAAGAACCCGTCGTAATTGCGAATGATAGTCTCGAATATGAGATTATTATCATTGATGTCGGATTCAATTATTATTTGAATGCCGTTGCACAGCCTCCAGGATACTATTCTCAAAAATACTTAGAAAATCAAAACCGAATTATGGTGGCCAATTGGAACTACCGCGTAGGTAATCCGCAACAGTACAATCCCAATTTATATTGGAACACCATTGAATATTTTCCGAACATTGATTATGGTTATGAAGTAAACTACAAGCTCTTTAATTACTTCATTTTTGCCCAAAATAAATATAAAATCAATCTCAGAGGAAATCGACCGAACCGAATTAACTGACCTTCTTAAACTTTAGGAAGCTGTAGTCATGCGGATTCTTCTCATCCTTCTCAAAGTCTTGTCTAGAGATTAACTCCCAACCAAGTTTATCAAATTCAGGAAAAAACACATCTGCTTCAAATGCTTCTTGCACCAAAGTAATGTCGAGCTCATCGGCTAGATTTTCTTCCATGGCTTGTTGGTAAATTTGAGCCCCTCCTATAATGAAAGACTTTTCGTGATTCGAAACCTTTTCGATCGCTTCTTTTAAACTCGTGGCTACTTCACAACCTTCTTGTGTATAGGACGAATTTCTAGTCACAATTACATTGGTTCTATTGGGTAAAGGTCTACCAATGGATTCAAAGGTTTTTCTTCCCATAATAATCGGAAAACCCGTAGTCGTTTTTTTGAATCTTTTCAAGTCGGAAGGCAGGTGCCAAATCAAATCATTGTTTTTTCCGAGGGCATTATTCAATCCAATTGCAGCAATGATGGTGACCATACAGTTGATTTTTGAGCAAAAATAATCCAAATGAAATTCAGATTTGACGTTTTGGGGTGATTTTTACGAAAAGCTCCAAAAATACGACATCGTTTTCGGTTGAAAACCAGCATTTTCATGGGTGAAAAAAGTTCACAAAATTTTAGAAAATTCTTAAAAAAAGAGGACTTTAATTTTTAATAAATAGACAATTATTTATTGATTTTGAGAAACTCATAAATCTTTTAAAATAATTTGAATTTTATTTTGTGTGTTCTGATGCTTCAATACATTTACTTCAGATTTTTTAATGAAAAAAAGTTATGGCAATTAAAAAGCAATTTTTGAAAAGTAAACCTGTTTGCAA
>CAYFJL010000254.1:0-4514 GCA_964343335.1 uncultured Polaribacter sp.
TTCCTGGCTGAATAAAGAATTGCATTTCCATTTGCTCAAATTCACGCATTCTAAAAATAAACTGTCGCGCCACAATCTCATTTCGGAAAGCTTTTCCAGTTTGTGCAATTCCGAATGGAATTTTCATTCGACCTGTTTTCTGAACATTTAAAAAGTTCACAAAGATTCCTTGCGCCGTTTCTGGTCTTAAATAAACTTGGGTAGAATTTTCAGCTGAAGCACCAATCTGTGTTCCGAACATAAGATTGAACTGCTTCACTTCCGTCCAATTTTTTGAACCTGTTAAAGGATCGGCAATTCCTAACTCTTCAATCAAGGCCTTCACATCGGCTAAGTCTTCATTTTCCAAAGATTTCGCCAAACGTCCTAGAATGTTTTTGATCTTATCTTGATAGCCTAAAACCCTAGGATTGGTGGCCATGAATTGATCCTTGTCAAAGGAATCTCCAAATCGCTTCGCAGCTTTGGCAACTTCTTTGTTAATTTTTCCTTCAATCTTGGCACAATAATCTTCTACCAAAACATCGGCACGATATCGCTTCTTCGAATCTTTGTTATCAATCAAAGGATCGTTAAATGCATCAACGTGACCTGAAGCTTTCCAAGTTGTTGGATGCATCAATATAGCAGCATCAATCCCAACAATATTTTCATGCAATTGAACCATTGCTTTCCACCAATAGTCTCTGATGTTTTTCTTTAGTTCAACCCCATGTTGGGCGTAATCATAAACCGCACTTAAACCATCATAAATTTCTGACGATTGAAAAACAAACCCATACTCCTTAGCATGGGAAAGTACTTTTTTAAACTGATCTTCTTGTACTGCCATAATGCCCACAAATATACGCCATTAGTCAATTCTGACAAGCTATTTTGGACTTTGTCAAAAGAAAATTTGGATAACTAATTTGACGGAATTACCTTTAAAACTGCTATGAAAAAAAATCCGATTGAAGAGATTTTAAATCTTTTCTACCCAAAACTATGCCTTGGTTGTGATCAGCAATTATTGGACGGTGAAAATCATGTATGCCTTGCCTGTCAACACGATCTCCCGATCATTCACCTAACAAATTACAAGTCCAACCAAATCACCAACACTTTTTATGGTAGAATCCCCATTGAATTGGGTTTCAGCTTACTGTTTTTTCGCAGAAATGGTATCGTAAAACAACTCATTCATAACTTGAAATACCATGGAAATGAGTCTATCGGAACCTGGCTAGGTCGGTGGATTGGTTACCTTTTGAAAGATAAGGATGAATTCTCTGATATTGATTACATCATACCCGTTCCGCTACATGCCAAGAAACTAAAACAACGAGGATACAATCAGGTTACTCGGTTTACCGAGGCTTTGAGTAATTCCCTACATATTCCAATAGCGGAAGATGCTTTGGTCAGAATTTCATCAACCAAAACCCAAACTTTTAAAGCTCGTTTTGAACGCTTCTCGAATATGCATACCAAATTTGATTTGAAAAACGGCACTCTTTTTATGAATCAACATGTATTGTTGGTAGATGATGTTTTGACAACTGGAGCTACTTTAGAGGCCTGTGCTAAGGAGTTTCTAAAAATTGAAGGATGTAAAGTGAGTGTTTTGACAATGGCCTACACCGAGTAGATTTTTGTATTTTTTTATGAAAAATTAATCGTTTCTTTGTAGCAAATCGGACCTTTTTTGAAACGAAATCTCCATTTTACGATTCTTATCCTTTCGCTTCTCATTTTAGCGAATTGCGCCCGAACAGGAAGACCTGAAGGTGGCCCAAAAGATGAAAATCCGCCGCTCTTTGTAACGGCAAAACCACCTTACAAGACGCTCTTTTTTAAGGAAAAGGAAATTCGTATCGATTTTGATGAGTTTGTACGCTTGAAAGACATCAACAAGCAGCTGATTGTTTCACCACCTTTAAAAAATCCGCCATTAATTACTCCGCAAGGAGCTCCAAGTAAACAGATCAAGATTAAAATTCTCGATACCCTTCAGGAGAATACCACCTATATTTTCAACTTTGGGAACGCCGTAGAAGACAATAACGAATCGAACATTTTAGAAAATTTTAGTTATGTCTTTTCCACAGGAGATTATATTGATTCTTTAACGACTAAAGGAGAAGTAAAGGATGCTTTGGAGATCATCAACAAGAAAAATGTGAGTCTTTTATTGTATCGTCTTGACAGTACTTATAATGACTCCATTATCTACAAACAAAAACCGAACTACGTTACCAAAACCCAAGATTCGATTCGTTTTAATTTCTCCAACCTAAGAAAAGGTAAATACAAGATGTACGCCTTGAGTGAAGAAATTAGCGACTACATTTTTAATCCAGAAACCGATGCCGTCGGATTTCTTTCGGACACCATCACTTTACCACAAGATTCCATTGTAACCAAGCCTTTGATCTATTTTAAAGAGATGCTACCCTTCGATTTCAATAGAGGAAAAGAGGTATCCAAAGGGAAAATTCAATTTGGATTTAGAGGTGACCGCAAGGGTTTTACAGTGAATCTTTTGAGCAAAGTGTCTGATTCTTTTGCAAGCATTGCCAAATACGAACAAGGAAAAGATACACTCAACTATTGGTTTACGCCGATTGAAAGAGACTCGTTGAACTTTATTGTTTCTAAAGACGAGTTTATTGATACAGTCACCGTCCGATTGCGAAAAAAGAAATTCGATTCACTGACCGTAAAATCATCGGTAAGTCGCGTGTTCCATCTGAGAGACACCTTCTATTTCTTAACGAACAATCCGATTCTAAAGACCGATAGCACTAAAATTAGCATCGTGGATATCGATACCCTTGATGTACCGTTTAAGGTCATGAACTCCCCGAAAGAGAATAAGGTAGCGCTGATTTTTGATAAAAAGCCACAGCAACTCTATCGCATAAAAGCCGATCCGAATGCTTTGGAAGATATTTACAAGGTTTCTCATGACACCATCTATTTCAAGTTGATTACCAAAGAAATTGAGGACTACGGACGAATTACCTTACGAGTAAACAATGTAGAAAAGAAAAACCTCATCATCGAATTGCTCTCAGGAAGAAATCAGGATCAATTGGTTGAGCGACGTCTGATTAGTGAATCCAGTCAATTGGTTTTTGATCTCCTTGAACCTAAAAAATATACTGTTCGAGCAATCATTGATGACAATCAAAACAACAAATGGGATACCGGTAATCTTCTTCAGAAAAAGCAACCTGAACGAATTATTTATCACCCAGAGCTTCGTGAATTTGAGCTAAGAGCCAATTATTTCTTGGAAGAAATTTTTATTATCAATTAGGCGTTTAAGGCACTATCCAGATCATTCAAAAGATCCTCAATCGCCTCAATTCCAACACTCAATCGAATCAATGAATCGGTTACTCCAATTTTTAATCTTTCTTCTTCGGGAATAGATGCATGGGTCATGGTGGCTGGATGATTTACCAAACTTTCAACGCCTCCTAAAGACTCAGCCAATGTAAACACCTTGGTATTCTCCAAGAATCGGAACGTAGCCTCTCGGGTATCATCTTTTAGTCGGAAGGAAACCATGCCTCCAAAATCAGCCATTTGCTTTTTGGCAACTTCATGACTAGGATGATTTTCCAATCCAGGATAATACACCTCAGCAACCTTATTGTGATTCACTAAGTATTCTGCTACAGCTCGTCCATTGTCACAATGACGCTGCATACGAACGTGAAGTGTTTTGATTCCGCGTAAGGCTAAAAACGAGTCCATCGGACCTGCCACAGCACCTCCAGCAAACTGAATGAAGTGAATCTGCTCCGCCAAATCAGCATCCTTTACCATCAAAGCTCCCATAATTAAATCGCTATGTCCTCCTAAGTATTTGGTGGCCGAGTGCATCACAATATCAGCTCCAAGCGACAAGGGCTGTTGCAAATACGGTGTCGCAAAGGTATTATCAACAGTTATTAAAATCGAATCATTCTTTTCTTTGACAAGACCTGAGATAGCCTCAATATCCGCGATTTTCATCAACGGATTGGTAGGAGTTTCCAACCAAACCAATTTGGTACGATCATTCAATGCATCAGTTACATTCTGTGGATTAGTCATATCAACGAAATGGAATTCCAATCCGTATTTTGAGAACAAACGTGTGAACATTCGATAGGTTCCACCATACAAATCGTCACCTGCAATCACCTCATCCCCAGGAGAAAGCAATCGCAACACACAATCAATGGCCGAGAGACCAGAAGAAAAGGCAAAACCATGGGTACCGCCTTCAATGGACGCAAAATTATTTTCTAGAGCCGTTCTCGTAGGATTCGCTGCTCTTGAGTATTCATATCCTTTATGAACAGCCGGACTTTCTTGGGCATATGTGGAAGTGAAATATACAGGTGGCATTACAGCACCTGTACTTTCATCGTGTTTCTGACCTCCATGAATCGTCTTCGTATTGAATTTCACCGTTTCTAAGTTTTTGTGTTTGTCTAAAAATTACCTGCAAAATTACAGATTCTTTCCTGTATATT
>CAYFJL010000255.1:0-4511 GCA_964343335.1 uncultured Polaribacter sp.
AAGATTGGAGAAAACCCCTATTTCGGGGCTTTTTCATATGTAGGAGAAAATGTTGTGATCGGTGATAATGTAAAGATTTATCCGCAGGTATACATAGGTGACAATGTTTGTATCGGAGACAACACAACCGTTTTTTCTGGAGTAAAAATTTATTCTGAAAGTGTTATTGGCGAGAACTGTAAGATTCATTCTGGGTCAATCATTGGTTCAGACGGATTTGGTTTTGCTCCTGATGAAAATGGGGAATTCAAAGCCGTTCCTCAAATCGGAAATGTGATTATTGAAGACAATGTGGATATTGGCTCAAATAGTACTATTGATCGAGCTACCTTAGGTTCAACCATCATTAGAAAAGGAGTGAAGCTCGACAATCAAATACAAATAGCCCATAACGTAGAAGTTGGTAAAAATACCGTTATTGCCGCCCAAACAGGAATTGCGGGATCTACCAAAGTAGGAGCCAATTGTATGATAGGTGGTCAAGTGGGTATTGTTGGGCATGTAACCATAGGAAATAGTGTAAAAATTCAGGCACAATCGGGAATAACTAAGAATATCAAAGATGGTGAGGCGGTTCAAGGTACACCGGCATTTGGTTATAACGATTTCAATAAAAGCTATGTATACTTCAGAAACTTACCGAAGATTGTAGCTTCTGTTAATGAAATGAAGAAAAAAAATACTCTATCAGAATGAGTACAAAACAAAAAACAATAAAAGAACCAATCACCTTAACAGGGGTTGGATTACATACGGGGAATAAGGTAACCATGACCTTAAAGCCTGCACCAGTAAATCATGGTTTTGCTTTCGTACGAGTGGATTTGGAAGGATCTCCCATTATTGAAGCAAAAGCTGAATATGTTGTAAACACACAACGAGGAACCAATCTTGAGAAAAATGGTGTCCAAATTCAAACATCAGAGCACATCCTAGCTGCTGCAGTGGGATTGGATATCGATAACTTGCTTATTGAAATTGATGCTTCGGAACCTCCAATTATGGATGGTTCTTCAAAATATTTTGTTGAAGCGATTGAAAATGCAGGAATTGAAGAACAAGATGCCGATATCGAAGAATATGTAGTCAAAGAGATTATTTCCTACAAAGATGAAACTACAGGTAGCGAAATTATTTTAATGCCTTCGGATGAATACGAAGTGACTACAATGGTAGATTTTGGCACTAAGATTTTAGGCACCCAAAACGCAACCTTGGAACATATTTCAGAATTCAAAAAGGAAATTGCTGCAGCAAGAACCTTTAGTTTCTTACATGAAATAGAGATGTTGTTGGAAAATGATCTAATAAAGGGTGGCGATCTAAACAACGCTATTGTTTATGTAGATAAAGAATTGTCTGAGCCTACTATGCAGCGATTAAAGAAGGCTTTTAATAAGGATAATATCACCATCAAACCAAATGGAATTCTAGATAATTTGACCTTGCACTGGGCCAATGAAGCAGCACGACACAAGTTGTTGGATGTGATTGGTGACCTTGCCTTAGTCGGAACAAGGATTCGCGGAAAGGTGATTGCAAACAAACCAGGACATTTGGTGAACACACAATTTGCAAAGAAACTTTCCAAATTAATCAAGGCCGAAAAAAGAAATAAAGTTCCTCAGTTTGATTTGACGGAACAGCCTTTAATGGATATCCACCAGATTATGGACATCCTTCCACACCGACCTCCATTTTTATTGGTTGATCGAATCATTGAATTATCGGATAAACATGTTGTCGGTATGAAGAACGTGACCATGAACGAAGATTTCTTTGTAGGTCATTTTCCAGGAGCCCCTGTAATGCCTGGTGTATTGCAAGTAGAGGCTATGGCACAATGTGGTGGGATCTTAGTATTAAGTACAGTGCCAGATCCTGAGAATTACTTGACCTATTTCATGAAAATAGACAATGTAAAATTCAAACAAAAGGTGCTTCCTGGAGATACCTTGATTTTTAAATGTGAATTATTAACTCCTATTAGAAGGGGTATTGCCCATATGCAAGCCTACGGTTATGCAAACAACAAATTGGTTGTTGAAGCCGAATTAATGGCTCAAATATCAAAACGCAAATAATTATGAACCAACCTTTAGCATACGTACATCCTCAGGCTAAAATTGCACGCAATGTTGTTGTAGAGCCATTCACAACAATTAGCAATAATGTAAAAATTGGCTCAGGAAGTTGGATTGGTTCCAACGTTACCATCATGGAAGGTGCGGTCATCGGTAAAAACTGTAGAATTTTTCCAGGCTCTGTCATTTCAGCAATCCCTCAGGATTTAAAATTTGACGATGAAGAAACAACAGTTGAAATTGGTGATAACGTAACCATTAGAGAATGTGTAACCATCAATAGAGGTACGAGAGACCGCATGAAAACGGTTATTGGCGATAATTGTTTGGTCATGGCCTATAGTCATATTGCACACGATTGTCTTGTAGGTGATAATTGTATTTTCTCGAACAATTCAACCTTAGCCGGACATGTTACCATTGGTGATAATGTGATCTTGGCGGGTATGGTTGCTGTGCATCAGTTTGCTTCTGTTGGAAGTCATGCTTTCGTTACTGGAGGATCTTTGGTACGTAAAGATGTACCACCGTATGTAAAGGCTGCTCGTGAGCCCCTTTCTTATGTGGGTATTAATTCCATCGGATTAAGAAGGAGAGGCTTTAGCAGTGAAAAAATTAGAGAGATTCAAAACATCTACAGAATCTTATTTCAAAAGAACTACAACAATTCCCAAGCGATTAATATTATAGAAGCTGAAATGGAAGCAACTCCAGAGCGAGATGAAATCATTCAATTCATTAAGCATTCGCACCGAGGAATTATGAAAGGATATAACAATTCAAATTAATAAATTAAATGGCATCTACTTCAGATATTAGAAATGGATTATGCATTCGTTACAACAACGATATTTACAAAATTATTGAGTTTTTACATGTAAAACCAGGGAAAGGTCCTGCTTTTGTAAGAACCAAATTAAAAAGTGTAACTACAGGAAAAGTGATCGACAACACCTTCCCATCCGGAAGAAAAATTGAAGATGTTCGTGTAGAAACTCACAAATTTCAATATCTGTATAATGATGGTGAATCATATCATTTTATGAATCAAAATGATTACACTCAAATTCAACTTCAGAAAAGTTCATTGGATACACCTGAATTAATGAAAGAAGGCGAAGTGGTAACCATTATCATCAATTCTGAGGACAATATGCCATTATCTGTAGAAATGCCTGCCAGTGTAATTTTAGAGGTAACCCATACCGAACCTGGTGTAAAAGGAAATACAGCAACAAATGCTACTAAACCTGCGACTGTTGAAACAGGGGCTACGGTGAATGTTCCTTTATTTATCAATGAAGGGGATAAAATTAAGGTTGAAACAACCAAAGGAACTTACCAAGAGCGTATTAAGGAATAATCTTTTCTGACTTTTCATGAAGTTTTCTGCACCTCAATCACTTAAAAGCATCGCTGAAATCTTAGGTGTGAGTTATGTTGGTAATCCAGATTTTCAGGTTTTAGGAATGAATGAAATTCACGTCGTTGAACCTGGAGACATTGTCTTTGTAGATCATCCAAAGTATTACGATAAGGCGTTAAAATCCGCCGCTACCACTGTCTTGATTAACAAAGAAGTGGAATGTCCAGAAGGAAAAACCTTGTTGATTTCTGACGATCCTTTTCGTGATTTTAATAAACTCACAATTCATTTCAACCCGTTTATTGCTTCAAAAGCATCTATTTCCGACACAGCTGAAATTGGAGAAGGTACTGTCATTCAACCCAATGTTTTTATCGGAAACAATGTGAAAATCGGAAAAAACTGTTTGATTCATGCCAACGTTTCCATCTATGATCATACGATAATCGGAGATAATGTCACCATTCATGCGAATAGCGTGTTAGGATCAGACGGATTTTATTACAAAAACAGGCCTGAAGGATTTGATCAACTAATTTCCGGAGGAAGAGTGGTATTGGAAGATAACGTAGACCTTGGTGCAAGTTGTACAATCGATAAAGGAGTGACGGGAGATACTACTATTGGAGCGGGATCAAAGCTTGATAACCAGGTACATGTAGGTCACGATACAGTGATTGGAAAAAAGTGCTTAATTGCTGCTCAAACTGGAATTGCTGGTTGTACTGTTATTGAAGATGAAGTGACCATCTGGGGACAAGTAGGCGTAATCAGTGATATTCACATTGAAAAAGGAACGGTAGTCATGGCGCAAACCGGAGTGACAAAATCTCTGAAAAAAGGAATTTATTACGGAACTCCAGTAAAAGAATACCGTCAGACATTGCGAGAAGCGGTGTATTTAAGTCAGGTCACAAAACCATCAAAAAAGTAAATAAAAATTGTTGTAATAGGTAGCTGAATCACCTATTTTTGCAACACCAAAATTATATAATAATCATGAGTGTTTTAGTTAACAAGAATTCAAAAATTATAGTACAAGGATTTACAGGTAGTGAAGG
>CAYFJL010000256.1:0-4497 GCA_964343335.1 uncultured Polaribacter sp.
TCAAAAAAGCACCCTACTTTCTCCCATCCCAACCTATGGTTTTTTTATTTGTGCTATTTTTAAGGCAAACTAGAAACCATGATCAAAAAAACCTCTTTTTTATTTGCCCTTCTCCTTAGCTGCGGTATGTCGCTGCTGGCACAGGACAAAGAAACCGTAATTGAAGCCATTATTACGGAAGCCAACGAAAATTCCCAACTCGAAGCATTGGGTCACGAACTTATGGATGGCATTGGCCCCCGATTGGTAGGAACACCCCAAATGAAAAATGCGCACGACTGGGCCGTTTCCAAATATGCGAGTTGGGGCATTCCAGCCCGTAACGAGCAATGGGGCGAATGGAAAGGATGGGAGCGTGGCATTACCCACATCGATATGGTCCATCCCAGAACTCAAAGCCTTAGAGGAACACAATTGGCCTGGAGCCCAAGTACGCCGAAAAAAGGTATTACCGCGGAGCTTATTGTTTTGCCAACCGTGTCCGATTCGTCGGAATTTACCAAATGGTTGCCGAACGTAAAGGGCAAACTGGTGATGATTTCCATGCCACAACCCACAGGTAGACCTGATTACAACTGGGAGGAATTTGCCACTGAAAAGTCCTTCGAAAAGATGAAAAAGGAACGCGAGGAGCAGACTGAAGCTTGGAACAAAAACATGGGCAACATAGGTTTGGACAGACGCTCCCTACCCATCGCTTTGGAAGAAGCTGGTGCAGTCGGGATAGTCTCTTCTTACTGGTCCAGAGGTTTTGGTGTGAACAAAATCTTCGGTGCCTACACCAAAGAGATTCCCACCGTAGATTTGGAACTAGAGGATTACGGAATGCTTTACCGTTTGGTGGAATCCGGTCAAAAACCACAACTTCATGTGGTGGCGGAATCCAAGGAATTGGGCAAAGTACCTACTTTTAATACGATAGCCGAAATAAAGGGTACCGAAAAACCCAATGAATATGTCATCCTTTCTGCCCATTTTGATTCATGGGACGGTGCAACGGGTGCAACGGACAATGGAACAGGAACCTTGGTCATGATGGAAGCCATGAGAATATTGAAGAAGGTCTATCCCAATCCGAAACGTACCATTCTTGTGGGCCATTGGGGAAGCGAAGAACAGGGTCTGAACGGGTCCAGGGCCTTTGTGGAGGACAACCCTGAAATCGTTGACGGTGTACAGGCCGTTTTCAATCAAGATAATGGCACCGGGAGGGTAGTCCGTATTTCCGGTGGCGGCTTTTTGAATTCGTATGATTATCTCGGCAAGTGGCTGCACGAAGTGCCTTCGGAAATCACCGACGAGATTGAAACTACCTTTCCCGGAACACCTGCACGTGGGGGGGTCGGACTATGCCTCTTTCCAAGCGGCAGGAGCCCCTGCCTTCAGTTTAAGCTCTTTGAGTTGGGCCTACTGGAACTACACCTGGCATACCAATAGGGATACTTACGACAAGATTGTTTTTGATGATGTTCGCAACAATGCCATACTTACGGCCATTCTGGCGTATATGGCCAGTGAGCATCCTGAAAAAACATCGAGGGAGAAAGCAGTTTTACCTGTAAGCAGCAGAACTGGAGAGCAAATGGAGTGGCCCACACCGCGTTCACCAGAGCGCGATGGCGGTCAGAACTAAGTCTAAACCAAGCATAAAGTAAAAAATGCGCCCAGTTGGGCGCATTTTTTTGACTAACTAACTAAAACACATTCAAAATATTCGTGGAGAAGCTACTTGAACTACGGTCCCCACCGCTTCTTTTGTAAGTATGGTATCGTCCGAATAAGTAAAGTAAAATCCGGCTTGTTTATAATAAAAGTCGCTATGCGTACAGTCGTTTTTACATTTTTCGGCATGCTTGGAATATGCCATTCTTTTTTCATTCATGTAAACCTGATATGCTGGGACATTTTGAACCCTTAAATCATTTTCAAATTGAATCTGATCATTCCAAAAATCCTTTTCGTCCTCTATGTTCGAAAAAGCAATTGTTTGTTCACGAAGGGCATCTTTCCGGGCCAATTCTTGATAAAAGGATAGGCCATTATGTTGAGCTATACTCGCGGTCGCCAAACCTAAAGTAAACCATATCGCGATGTGAATTTGTAATCTCATCTTTCTTGATGTTAATAAATACGTTGTTCATTTACTAAAGTTCTGGCGTTTGGTCATGTAACAACTCAAAGCAGGTTTACCCTACCATAGAAAATAAAAAAGGGGCTGTTACACCCCTTTAGTCTGCATTCAAATGAAAAGCTTACTTGCCCAACATCAATAGTTCATTGCATTTGATCTCGGTGATATATCTTTTTTCACCCTCGTTGGTTTCGTAGGAGCGATTCACGAGCTTACCCTCTACCATAATTTCCTTACCCTTGGAGAGGAATTCTTCGGCAATCTCGGCCAATTTGCCCCACGCGACGATGTTGTGCCATTGGGTATCGGTTACTTTTTCTCCTTTGGCGTTTTTATAGGTTTCATTGGTAGCGATGGAAAACTTGGCCAATTTGGTGCCATTTTCTAGAGTGATGATTTCTGGATCGTTTCCCAAATTACCGATCAACTGAACTTTGTTTCTAAGTGAATTCATAATAGTAAGATTTAAGTTTAACACGTTTTCATCGAACTTCCTTGGTCCGACAGGGCAAACTTAGAGCCACTTCAACACATCATTTGGTTTGTAATTATTTGTTTTCGTTTGTAAACGTATGTAAGTAATTATACCTGTTTAAAAGTGACTTGACATACAAATCGGTGTCTAACTAAATGACCAAAACCACTTAGTGATGCCCATACGAAGTATTAACAAATACACCGTAATCAAACGGTTTAGTTTAGGAAAGAAATTATACGACAAACTGGATACCATCTACGTTCAGGAACACGACCCTGTAAATATGGAGCCCCAAAAAGTCTTTAATGGAGAAAAGGAATATGTAACCGACATTTCATCCGATGTATATCTATCGCTACGGAAAGGCTTCATTCTCGACGAGCAGCAAAGCTCACTCGACCCTAACCACTCCAAATAATTGTTAATTTTTGTTAAATACTTGATTACCTTGGTGTTGCACTCAGCTTCACAAGTGTGAAACAACATTGAAAATAGCGCATATTGCCCTTAAAATGGGACTTTTTGTGCCTTTTTGGCATCCAAACACCAATAGCATCAAGAATTACATCATTCCCATCAATCCCAGCGTCCCTATTCCTGTACTTTAGTAGTGAATAAATCAAAAACCTATTATATGGAAACTATTAAAGCACAGAACAAGACATTTAAAAAATTAGGATTCACCTATTTGGAGACCGCAGAAATTGTAGTCAGCCTCAATACGCTACTGGCAAATTACCAGGTATTTTACAATAAGCTAAGAAATTTTCACTGGAACATCGAAGGACCAGATTTCTTTGAACTCCACGAAGAATTCGAAAATGAATACAATATCGTTAAGGAAAATATTGACATCGTAGCGGAAAGAATTCGAGTGTTTGGCGTAAAAACCAACTTTACCATGAAGAAAACCATGGAGCTCTCCAAAATTGAGGAAAAAGATAAAAATTTCTCCGCTTTGGAAATGGTACGGGAAGTACTCAACGATTACGAAATTCTCCACGACAATATGTTGGACGCCGTAAATGCATCATTGGAGACCGGGGATGTTGTTACTGAAAACATGATGACAGAATTTATGACCGAGCTGGAGAAGAGGCACTGGATGTTCACTTCCTACTTAAAGTAAGAAACGAACTTTTCTGCCGAAGAACTGATTTATTAATCACTAAAAACAAGACTATGAAAAAGATACTCACTATACTATCATTCGCGACCTTGACCGCATTTGCGGGATATGGCCAAAGCCAAAATTCCGGAGTCATGAAAGCAACTACGCAAATGAAGACCTTTACCGTTTCTGAAGACGGTGTAGAAAAGGAATACAGCGTAAAAGTGATGGAACGAAGGAAGTATGGTATGGAATTGAACAGTAAGGACAGAGGAATGGTCAATCAGGATAGAAAACTATCATCACCATTTGTTACCAAATTGGTAGCCATTGATAGCGATTCCGACCCTAACTACGACGATTATATGGTGCTGAAATACAAGGGTACCGTAAACAATGATTTTGACGTAGTCCAGACCGAGAAAGGATTTGATATCAATGTAGACGATAAAACAATGCACTATGATGTATTGGAAAGCAATTACCTCGTAGATAAGAAGAGCAAGAACTTCTTTATCATTGAGGAATTTGAATCGAAATAGTTGATATAATTTCGTTTTTTGATTGATGAGAAGCCAGGGATTTTCCCTGGCTTTTTCTTTCTTCAAATCGCCGGATTAAGACTTATATTTGGACCTTAAATTCAACCTATGGACCCTTGGCTACGTCCCATACAATTGGAAGGCGAATCGGTAAAGCTCGTTCCGCTTCAGAAATCACAAAAGGTGGATCTTGTCTTCGCTGCATCCGACGGCAAGCTTTGGGAACTTTGGTACA
>CAYFJL010000257.1:0-4461 GCA_964343335.1 uncultured Polaribacter sp.
AAACTGTCCACAGGCAACCATTGTTTTAGGTCGGCCGTAGTTCCCTTTTGTGTTTCGGGAAGGATATAGCCGTTGGAATTCTTCTTCCAGCCCAACAATAGTCCTGAAATGGATATGAAAAAGAAAAAAATAAAGAGTAAAGCCCCTGTGGTTCGGTGTACTTTTCGAAATATGCGTAATACTTTGGCCTGCTTCTTCCGTTTGCCCATTCTTGCCCATTAAAAACCCTAAATATCCATAAATTTTGTGGAACGCAAATAGGAGGGTTCCTGCAATTTTTGGCAGATGCTCCGCATTTAACAAAAATTTTGGAGAACTGGTGTTTGGATGCTCTTTAAAGGGAAATTATAATTAACTGCCGGCGAAGGGAGTTCCGAATACTCCAACAGCCAATTCTGCCCAGACCAAAAGGAATATGGCCACAAAAACGGTGATGGCAATTACTCTTTTAGATAGGGTTTTGACTTTTCTCAGAGCAAAGTCAATTGAAAAACCCAAGGCCAATAACAATCCGCCAGCCACCACAAAATCGAACAACGACCATTGTACATCGGGTGAGAACTGCATAGCAATCAAGGGTATGGCTAGCAGAACTAGAATTGAAGAAAGAATGATGGTTTGTCTTGTACTTATGGTCATGGCGTCTTTATTTATAAAGCTAAAGTAAGATATAACTTGCTGTGCTGAAAATAAATAAGGAAAAATTAACTTTGGATGTAGTAGCGCAATTAGGGGCTTTACTCTTTATTAATTTCCTTTTTGATCTAGTGATTGTCTAAGAAATAGCCTATGTATTCAGGCAATTTGGTGCCCAAATAGTACGGTAAATTCATTAGCTTGTAAGGTTTACGGAGATTGGGTGTTTCGTGTTCTTCAATGTTAAATTCTCCAGCGTACAACCGGATGGCATAGCCGTGGTTTGTGCGCTCGACAAATTCATGTAGGGATTTTAATTTCCCAGAAGGACCGGATTTGATTTCGATGGGAACTACCTTGTTCTTGTATGAATAAACCAAATCAACTTCTGATGATGCCTGTGATTTCTCCCGTACCCAAAAATGTGGTTTTTTGGTGTCAAAAATATTCAGCGAAATAATTTCCTGAGCAACCATATGTGGTACAATGGCTCCCTTGTACGCATAGCTTAAATCATTCAAAGCGAGTAATTCTCCCTGAATCTTTAGACCGTGATTTACAAGTCCAGTATCCAAAAACTGTAATTTAGGGGATTTCTTGATATCGGGTTTGACAGGAGTTAGCAAATCTGTTGTTGGATATATCAATTGTATGATTTTGGCATCATCTAAATTTCGAAAGGCTTCCCCAACTTCTCGTGAGCGATAATTGGAATTTCCAAAATTCTGAAATTTAATGCGCTGGTCAACATACAAATGGGCGACGTTTACGATGTGCCTAATTACATTACGCTCCGTATTGTTGGAAGTGTACTTTTCAACATCATTTTTGTAGGCTGCCCAAATACTCTCGTAAACTTTTGGAAGATCAGCCACACTTTTTGTCTCCTTATACGTTTTAACGATTTCGGGCATTCCCCCTATTATGGTGTACGTATGGAATAATTCCAATAAGGTGTTATGGGCATAATTGTTTATGGGTAAGTTATGGAGTTGTTCCAAAGCATTTTCATGCCCTAAGGCCATAAGAAATTCCGAAAAATTTAATGGGTGCAGGTATATAAACTCTACTCTGCCAACAGGGAAACTGTCTACCTTCTCTAGCGCAAATTCCAATAAAGAACCAGCAGCTATTACATGTAATTCTGGTATTTCCTCAAAAAAATAGCGTAAGAGTTGGATAGCTTTGGGTGATTCCTGAATTTCATCAATGAAAAGTAGTGTGTTGGCCGTCTCTTTTGTGGATATATTAAATTTAAGGAAAAGTGCTTGCGTAATTGTTTTTACATCCTCGTAATCTTGAAAAAACCGGAGCTCACTCGGTTTTTCTAGATTCAAAAGAATTGATTTTTTGTAGGTTTCCGAAAATTCTTTGATCAACGTAGTTTTGCCAACTTGTCTGGCACCCCGTAAAATAAGTGGTTTACGGTTCTTCGATTCCTTCCAGTTCGTAAGGTGTTTTTCTATATGTCGTTTAAAGTTCATTACGCCTAAAGTACTTGTAATCTAATGACAAAATATAAATTGGTAACAAAGCATAAGGTAAAAATATGTTTTTTTGTAACAAAACAAACCATTAAAAGTATTTTCTATGTATAGAAAACAGGGTTGATGGCGTATGACATTCCTAGTTCAACAACCCAAGCAGTAGTTGGGTTGATTTTCTGGACGTTTGAATTGGTACAAAACACTAGAAAAGCTATTGAGTACTACCGATACCCATCATTCAAACCAACACCTTCAATGATTATGGGGATTATTTTCTCCAACCTTCGCAATTTGGTTTTTTCCTGTTTGGCTTCGGAAATATGTTTGCTAAACTCTTTCTGTTTGTAAGGGGATAGCTCTTTGAAAGCTTGGTGCAGCGTAGGGTCTTTTTTGAATTCAGAAAGCAGTAATTCGGGGATGACCACCTCTTTCGTTTTCTCCGCCTTTACTTCCATTCCTTTTCTCTAGTTGTCCAATGCTTCTTTCATGTAGGACAGGACAATTTGTTCATCCCCCGCTTCCAAACTTTGAAACTTCCAGTGTCGCATGCCCTTTGTTTTGCCTTTTTGTGCATTTTCCAAGACATTTTTTGGGTCCTTTAAAAACACACCGTTAAAAAACCAAACCCCAAAGTGGTTCTTGAACTTACAGATGCCAAAAACGTTTTTCCCGTTGAGCGTATACACGGGAATGCTCCATTTAAAATCTTCCTTGGCCTCCGTTTTCAACGCTATTTTTCTCAGTATGCCGATACCTTTCTTAAACGGATGCTCTTTTTCGTAGTACGTTTCCAGTTTTTCCAATTTGTCCATAACTACTTGATTTGAATGGCGGTAAGTTCGCAGATTTTAACAATGACCATCACTGCCTTTTGCATACTTTCCAAAGGAACATACTCGTATTTACCATGAAAATTGTGACCGCCAGCAAAAATATTGGGACAGGGCAACCCCATAAAACTCAGTTGCGAACCATCGGTACCACCTCGAATAGGTTTGATGATGGGTTCAATTTGAAGCGATTTCATGGCTTCCTCGGCAATCTCTACAATATGAAAAACAGGTTCAACCTTTTCACGCATGTTCTTGTACTGGTCCTCGATGGTAAGGTCGATGAATTCCCCATATTTTTTATTGAGCTTTGCCTTGATGTCGTTCAACAAATCTTTCCTCGCCTGAAAATGAACGGCGTCATGGTCACGAATGATGAGGTCTATCTCCGCCTTTTCAATTTCCCCTTTGATTTTGTGCACATGGAAAAAGCCTTCCCTACCGGTAGTATGTTCTGGAACTTCACTAGGGGGTAGGTGGGTCAAAAAATCGTTGGCAATCCCAATGGCGTTTACCATTTTATTCTTGGCATAGCCCGGGTGGACACTTTTACCGGTAATGGTGATTTTGGCTTTTGCGGCATTAAAGTTTTCGTATTCCAGTTCGCCCACTTGGCTGCCGTCCATGGTGTAGGCCCATTCGGCGCCAAATTTTTCCACATCGAACTTATGGGCGCCGCGTCCAATTTCCTCGTCTGGCGTAAAGGCAATTCTAATCTTACCATGCTTTATTTCTGGATGCTGAATCAAGTATTCCATGGCCGTGATAATTTCGGCAATGCCCGCCTTGTCGTCGGCTCCCAAAAGTGTAGTGCCATCCGTAGTGATTATGGTTTGGCCTTCGTAAGCTTTTAGGTCTTCAAAGTAATCGGGGGAAAGCACAATATTGTTCAATCGGTTCAGAATGATGTCCTTTCCGTCATAATTTTCGATAATCTGTGGCTTTACATTTCTACCCGAGAAATCAGGAGAGGTATCAAAATGCGAAATAAACCCAATGGTGGGAACTTTTTTATCGATATTGCTGGGCAATGTTGCCATGATGTAGGCATTCTCGTCAATCGAAACCTCCTGCATGCCGATTTGGTGTAGTTCCATCACCAATTTTTTGGCCAAGTCCCACTGCTTTTCTGTGCTGGGGGTGGTTTGGGAATACGGGTCGCTTTGCGTATCCGTAGTGACATATTCCAAAAAACGGGGCAATAATTTTTCCATGTTCTGAGTTGCTTTTCATCAAAAATACAGCTTATTCAAACGCTATTTTACCAATTAAAGCCATTAATAAGTATCTTTCCTCAACCTAAATGCATACTGAAGTTGAAAGCGACTATTTTTTTCCTTTATCTAATGTGCGGGTTTTGCGGTATGGCCCAAATGGACTGTATTTTGGGCGTGGGCGGCCGTGATAACGAAGCCATCATCAAAGTGTTTGAACTTACGGAGGAACAACAGGAAAACCTGAAAAACTGGAGTGCCGAGGTAAAGATAAGGAACGATATTTTCAAGGAA
>CAYFJL010000258.1:0-4459 GCA_964343335.1 uncultured Polaribacter sp.
CTAATAAGTTTTAAAAATATTGGGGGGTATTTTTAAATAACAAAAGAAAAGCTCTGTTTTCGAACAGAGCTTTTTATTTTTTATGGAAATATTTTTATTTCTTTTCTTCTAACTTTTCGTCATCATCTTTAGAAGCATTTTTAAATTCTTTAATACCGCTTCCGAGTCCACGCATTAATTCTGGAATTTTCTTTCCTCCAAATAATAATAAAATAGCAACCACAATAATGATAACCTGCGGACCACTGAGTATGTATACTAATAAACTATGCATCACTAATAATTTTATGAAACAAAGATAGTAAAAAAGCGTTGCTTTAGTCTTTTTTCTGGATTATTCCCCCAACTACTTTTTTGTCTTTAACCACTTCTGGATTTCCCTTGTAAAAAATAGATCCTCCAAAGGTAACCTTCGCATTTAGTTTGCCTGAAATGTGGATTTCAACTTTTGCGCCTGAACCAGCTCTTGCATTAATACTCTGAGAAGTTTGCAATCCAAAACCAAAGTATTCACCATACAAATCAGCATCAATCTCCTGAGTTTTGGAAGTTCCTGTAAGTTTCACAACACCACCTGAACTCGCTTTTACAAAAGCATGATCTACGTCTACAACCATATTTATCAAGGCTCTTTCTTGAGTCTTTACCGTCAAATCTTTTTGTTTGAAATCTGACCCAGTAATCACAGCTCCTTCGTTAGCATCAATCGTTTGAATAGGTTTATTGTAAAACAATTTTACTCTTACTTCACCATCAGCTGAATTTTCGTCTGGTTTTAAGGAAAAAGGCAAGGTAAATTTCAAAGTATTATTTATCTGCTTAATTTTCATCATTTCAGATTTCTTTCCTGTGACCTCTAATTTATGTTCTTGAGACGGAATTAATTCCACCTCAATTCCGTTGAAAACTTTCAAAGTTGAAAACTCACCAAGTTCTTTTGTAACTTTTGTTTGTGCTTGAATCGATAGCACTAAGAGTAAACAAACAAACAACATTATTTTTTTCATAGGATGTATGATTTAAAATACACTACTAATAAAGAAAAACTACCTGATTTATTGTAGTAAAGTAGGTTATTTCTTTTGAAAAGCTTTTCCCGTGATTTCAATTTGATCACCAACCGTTAGGGAGTCAATACTATTGATAACATATTTGGCTTTCTCATTTTTCACATAGGTAAAGAAAAGATAATGTCTCAAATACCAATCAAATATTTCATAGAGATATTTTGGTTTTTCTAAAAGTTCTACAAAACTGCAATAGCCTGATTCTTTAAAATCTGAAGTTTCATTATAGGTTTCATCGTCTAGCTTAATTTCATCTCTAGCCGCATTATAATGAGGTTCTACCACTTCTATAAAATCTTCTTTAGAAAGGTAAAACCTGTAGGATTTTATAACAGTATCCTCCAAAAATCGATTGAAGTTTAAACCATTGTTATAGGTAATCATTTCCAAAGGAACCTCAACGTTATCTACAAATACTTTTCGCATAGGTCCTTAATATCTTTAGTTCTCTCGTCTTGAATGTAATTTAAATCCGGTAAAATATCAGCAATAGGGTGAGTATTCTTACTTAATGGATGAGATTGATTAGCAAATGCCTTTAAAATATCGAAACCTTCTTGATAACCGCAGGATGCTAGGGCAAATGCCGTACAATACATATTGTCTTCATTTTCGGTTTGTAAATACGGAAGTAAGATTTCTTTAGGTATTTCTCTTAATCCAGATTTTACAAGTAATTCAAAAGTATATTCTGGCCAAGGTTCTTTTTGAGCGAATTCAATTGCAATTTCAGTTCCGTAAGATTCAATGAGTTTCTGTACCTCTTCAAAAAACCAAGGTTCATCATCCGGAGTCGTATCGTGAGAAGAAACCAGCTTAAAAAGGTGATCATATGCTTCAGTGAATTGGTTTAACTTACTCATGAAATTCTAAATTAATGTAAAGATTTCTCGATACAAATTTTCTCATTATTCGAAAATTCACTCGAAATGACAATTGGAAAGTCATTGCGAACCTTTCGACTGTCGCTCAAGACAGGCTTAAAGTGAAGCAATCTTTAAATTTTAAAAATATTACTTCGTCGTAAACTCCTCGTAATGACAATTAATCCTCAATTAATTCAAAATCGAGATGTTTCCTCTCTAAATCGGTGTGTTTTACTTTCACAACTACCTCATCTCCCAATTGATACATCTGTTTAGTCGATTGACCTACAATCGCAAATTCTTTTTCATCAAAAATAAAGTAGTCACTTTTTATATCTCGAATACGAACCATCCCTTCACATTTATTTGAGGTAATTTCAACATAAATTCCCCATTCCGTAACACCAGAAATAACCCCTTCAAATTCTTCATCTTGGTGATCTTGCATGTATTTTACCTGCATGTATTTGATGGATTCACGTTCCGCTTTGGAGGCTAATTCTTCTTGTTTGGAAGAATGCTTGCACTTTTCTTCATAAATATCTTGTTTAGGTGAGTGTCCTCCATCCAAATAATGTTGCAACAGACGATGCGTCATTACATCAGGATACCTACGAATTGGTGAAGTAAAGTGTGAATAGTAATCAAAAGCTAATCCGTAATGCCCAATGTTATCAGTTGTATAAACCGCCTTACTCATTGATCTAATGGTTAAAGTTTCTACCATATTCGCCTCCCCTTTTCCATGAACGTCTTTTAATAATTGGTTCAAACTTTTGGTGATTTGATCACGTGTATCAATCTGAATTTTATATCCGAATTTATTGATAATATTCTGTAAAGCAGCTAATTTTTCTACATCAGGTTCGTCGTGAACTCGGTAAATAAACGTTTTATTAGAAGCCTGTTTTCCATTTTTCAATCCAACAAATTCAGCCACTTTTCGATTGGCAAGTAGCATAAATTCTTCAATGAGTTTATTCGCATCTTTTGAGGTTTTAAAGAACACCCCAGTCGGATTTGCATCCTCATCCAAATGAAAACGCACTTCCTTTTTATCAAAACTAATAGCACCATCATTCATTCGTTTTTTACGAAGAATTTTAGCGAGCTCATCCAACTTTAAAACTGCTTCTACAATTTCATCAGAAACTTCATATGCTTCGTTTGACAGTGATACCTCTTTTGAAATAATATTGGATTTGGTTTCAATAATTTCCTGTGCTTCCTCATAGGAAAAACGCTTATCAGAATAGGTTACCGTTCTTCCAAACCATTGGCTGATAATCTTTGCTTTTTCTGAGATTTCAAAGACTGCAGAAAAAGTTAACTTTTCTTCATTAGGTCGCAAAGAACAAACACCATTGGACAGTATTTCAGGAAGCATAGGTACCACTCGATCTACCAAATAAACAGAAGTTGCTCTGTTATAAGCTTCAATATCTAAAATAGTCTTTGGCTGCACGTAATGAGACACATCTGCAATGTGAATTCCGATTTCATAATTCCCATTTTCAAGTTTTGTAAAGGATAATGCATCATCAAAATCTTTAGCAGTAATTGGATCTATGGTAAATGTAAGATCTGAACGCATATCTCTACGTTTCGCAATTTCCTCTTTTGATATTTCTAAATCAATGGTAGCCGCATCTTTCTCTACTTCTTCGGGAAATTCATAAGGGAGTCCGTATTCTAAAAGGATAGAGTGAATCTCAGTATCTTGATCCCCAGGTTTCCCGAGAACTTGGGTAATTTTTCCAAAAGGATTTTTAGAATTCTCGGGCCAATCGGTAATTTTTGCAATCACCTTATCACCATCTTCAGCATCACCCAACCGATTTTTAGAAATAAAAATATCACGATACATAGATTTCGCATCCGGCACTACGAAACCGTAATTTTTACTCATTTGTAAAACACCAACGAATTCGAGTTTTGCACGCTCGATGACCTCAACGATATCAGCTTCAAGTTTGTTCTTTCTTCTTTTCTTGTACACATAAGCTTTCACCACATCGTCTTGCAAGGCCTTCCCAAGATTTACAGACGGAATAAAAATATCATCCTCAAAATCATCAGAAATAAAGTAACCATTACCATTGGAAGTAATATCAACCGTTCCTTTAAAATAAGTACGTTCCGAATTCAATTGAAACTTTCCTCGATCTACTTCTACAATCTGATTGGTAGATTTTAATTCGTGCAGTTTTACAATTATTTGATTTCGTCCACTAGTATCAGTAACTCCTATTTTAGCAGCTACTTGTTTGTAATTAAATGATTTATCGGAATTCTCTTTAAAAATAGAAAGCACCATTCTAGTGAGGTGCTTGATTACTTTTCCTTTCTTTTTAAAGTGTACTTTTTTCTTTCTTGGCATATCTTTTTTCTCTTTCTCTAAGGTATGACAAATCTGAGGAACTCCATGAAAAGTTAAGAATATCTTAATAAAAATGTAACGTTTTCAGAAATTCTTCGTCTTTACTATATAGACGATTGGTTTTCATGAAAAACTTTAAAAAAATT
>CAYFJL010000259.1:0-4444 GCA_964343335.1 uncultured Polaribacter sp.
AATTTTTCTGGCACCAAAAGGAGCTACACGTATCACGATGAATGAAGCACTTTCTGTTGCCGAATTACAAAAGCAACTTGATGGGCTCAATGGTTATACAATTACAGAATTAAATTAACAACAACTTAAAACCAAAAATTATGCATTTTTACGAAGGACATTTTGGAGGTATGCACCTAATATGGTGGATTATATGGATTATTTTATTGGCTTGGATATTCTTTATCCCAGCAGATATCCCTTATCAAAAAACAAAGAAGGACAGCCCACTGGATATTCTTAAAAACCGCTTTGCAAAAGGCGAAATATCCAAGGAAGAATTTGAGGAATCAAAAAAGATATTAAAATCAGACAACTAACTCAAAACTTTAAAATTATGTATCGATTAAACGTAAAAAAACTCGGATTTGCTTTCGGTCTTACGGGGGCACTAATTTACTTAGGCTGTATGATAGTTATGTCAACAGCAGGTCGAGAAGCCACTATCGAATTTTTCAACAGCCTATTGCACGGCTTGGATACCACAAGTATTATCAGGATGGATGTGCCACTATGGGAAGCTGGTTTGGGAATAGTACAGATATTCATTTTAGGATGGCTAATAGGTGCCTGTATTGCGGCTTTTTATAATGCTCAAATAAAAAATAAATAAATTATGGACAGAAGAGATTTTTTAGCTACAGGTGCTGTTTCAACTGCCGGAATGCTATTTTTTCCTGGTAATTTGCTGGCAAAAGAGGCTAAAACAGACAATCAAACAAGATTCTCACAACCATTACCATACACAATGGATGGAGAGTGGAAAGAGTTTGAACTTTATATAGACCTTCATACACACGAGCCAGCACCTGGTTTTAAGTACCACACTCTTGCTTTCAACGATATGATTCCCGGTCCGGAAATTAGAGTAAACGCTGGTGATAAAGTACGCGTAAAATTTATCAATAAAACAGACCTAAATCATACCATTCACTGGCACGGTATTTTTGTCCCGTGGCGTATGGACGGTGTGCCATATGTGAGTCAGTTACCTGTGATGCCTAAAAATGAATTTATCTATGAGTTTATCGCAGAACCCGAGGGGACACATTTTTATCATTGCCATTGGGGAACGCTAATGCATATGCAAGCAGGAATGTTTGGTACTCTAATAGTTGAAAACCCAAAAGACCCTATAAAAGAAAAGTTTCCATATGAAAGAGAATACACTTTGGTCTATTCTTCACACGATTCAAACTACATCCGTGACGAAATGAACAGTATGCTTGAACGGATGAAGCAGCGAACCTATTTGATGAAAGAAGGGCGCTTTAATAGTGAACAATGGGGTGTCTTTGATAACAAAGAACAGTTTTTAGCCAGTATTGATAATGGGTATCAGCCACCTTATGTTAACAACAGAAGGTCTAATGCAGAGCTACCGCAAGCCAACTGGTTTACAGTAAATGGAAAATCATACCCTTCAACACCATACTTGTTCATAAAGTCAGGCGAAAATATTCGAGTAAGATTAATCAACGCTGGTGCAGAAACACATCATCTGCATCTACACGGACACGACTTTTGGATGGTAGCTGATGATGGAGTCCCTCTTGAACATCCTTGGAAAAGAAATACGGTGCCGCTTACACCAGGAAAAACTTTCGATATCATAATAGAAGGTAATAATAGAGGTATCTGGACATTCCACGACCACGACACTCGTAAAGTAACCAACAATGGTCTATACCCAGGGGGGAACTTACTGGCTTTGGTTTATGAAGATTTACCTGCCGATGAGTTGATTATTTCAAAACATTCAGGAAACCCAATGTACAATCCAAATGCAGGTATGGGAGATATGAAAGGAATGGAAAATGAAAAAATGGGTAATATGAACAAAATGATGTTTGGAGAAGATAAACTTCCAAAAATCGCTCTTGACGAATAATTTAAAGAACAGTTAAAATGAAAAAAATCATATATATAGCCATCCTGATTTCTGGGCTTGCAAACGCACAGATTACCCCAGAATTTGAAATCGGAGCCAAAGGGGTTTTCTCAGGGAATTTAAACTTTAATTCCGAAGAGTCCAATGCAGTTACAGATTTCTCTGATACCCAATTGTTAATGGGGCTTAGTCAAAAGCTTTATAACAACTGGAGAGCACAATTTGTTTTGGGACTTCAATTTCCAGACGCCAACTCTAATCTGGGTGAAGTTTTTTACAATAATATTTTTATGCGACTCGAAGATAAAACCAATATTTTTAAGGTAGGACGCACACTAGCACAGACCAATTTAAATGAATTCCCAACCCTACGTGACGATGATGCACAACAATTTGTATACGCGCTTAATCCTTTTTCTGATGGAGTAAATACAGAACGTGATCAATATGCCAATGTCTTGGATTATACGCATATATTCAAACAACGCTTTTTTGTTTCAATACACGGTGAAAACTTCTACGATAGTTTAGAGCCCGATGATTTTAGGTTGAATTCTATGGGCGTATCGTTTGTTTATAGAGTACCGGAAAGTCAAAGGTGGAATAGAAATATAGTCCAACAAATCGGGTTGAGTTACAACAATTATTTCACTGATAGACCAGACTATTCTAATGATTTTGATTCTTCGGTCAAAAACTTACTCTTTAGTACGATACTAAATTTAAAGCCAGACCCAATAGATTTTGTGGATTTTAAATTTCAAGCTATTCAAAACTTTGGATGGGACGAAATAACGGAGCTTAATGACTATTTCGACTATACAAGAACGCAGTCAACATCTCTCTTTGGCACCTTTAGATTTTTGAAACAAAAACTAGAACGCCCGCATTATCAAATTTCTATTGGTGGTGGGTATAAATCTTTGGGCAATCTGTCTACTGATTCAGACCAATTAATATTTATAACAAACGGGTTTTATCGAATGGGTCAGAGTTTTGATATTGGATTTCAGTATCGCTATACTGAAAATTCAGGTTTTACGCAAAACCTATTTGGAAAGAATGAGCATCGTCTGCAATTAGCTATTGTGTATTCTTTTAGCCAAATTTTCAATAAGCAGTTTGGTGACCGTGAAGACTTATTAAACTTAGAACACAATTATATAAAATAAAAGTAAGTGACCTTTACCGCACAACATATTAAAACAATAATTGTCCAAGTAGTGATGTGGTCAGGCATTTTCTATTTCCTGGTACACCCTTTTACAATGGTGCTCTATTGGTTTGAGTACAGCAATACACCTTTTTCATTTTCCTTGTTTCAAGACGTTTTAAAATCGCGCTTTTTAGAATCTTTCTCTTTTGATATGAGAGGAATGGGTGTGCTGCTCACACTTTTAGGAAGCTTTTTGGGATTAATATCAGGGCTATTTATCGCCACTATTAAACAAAAGAATAAGCTCATCGGCACACAACAACGATTACTTGTTCGCGATATTGATGCATTGATACAAGCTGGTGAAAATGAGATGGTAGAATTCAAGTCTTCCATACGCTATGACTATTACCGTAAAACAACCAATAAGGAACTGAAACTGGTCATTGCTAAAACCATTACAGGTTTTATGAATGCCAAGGGCGGAAAATTAATTATTGGTGTAGATGATGACGGAAATGTTTTAGGATTAGAAAACGATTTCAAAACCCTGAAGCACAAAAACAGGGACGGTTATGAGCGCGAGGTTTTCAGAATCATTTCTACACAATTAGGCCACGAAGCTTGTTTCAGTAATCACATTTCCTTCTATAGTTTAAATGAAAAAGATGTGTGTTTAGTTGATATTGAACCTTCTGAAAAACCTGTGTACGTTAGCGATACCGAAAATACCACCTTTTATGTTCGGACAGGTAACGCTACTTATCCACTATCGGTTAAAGAAGCTGTTAATTATTTAGAAACTAGAAAATCATAAAGTTATGCAATACGTCTGGTTCATATGGTCTCTTATAATTCTTGCGCTTTGGGCAATAATCTATTTGTCAAAAAAGGGGTATAGAAAAGAAATGCTCAAAATGAGCCTTATTACGATGCCCTTTGGATTGACCGAACCTTTGTTTGTACCTGAATATTGGTTTCCACCTTCCCTATTTAATTTAGCAGAAAGAACAGGCTTCGATATTGAGAGTCTTATATTCTCTTTTGCCATTGGCGGAATTGGGACGGTATTGTATAACCTAATATTCAAAAAAAGCTATATAGATATGCCTCATACCGAACGAGGCCACCAAATACATAAGCTACATATTTATATACTTTTTGTTCCAGCAATTGTATTTATCATTTTTAGTCTTTTCACTACTCTTAACCATATTTACTGCGGCATCATTGCAATGTTTTTGGGTGGTTTGGCAACATTGTACTGCCGCCCGGATTTAAAAGGAAAAATATGGGTTGGTGGAATCTTGTTTACCATACTGTATTTCATATACTTTGGTAGTATTCTTCCATTTTAC
>CAYFJL010000260.1:0-4426 GCA_964343335.1 uncultured Polaribacter sp.
TTTAGAAAGAATGGTTTCATCGGGATGTTTGGGCTTTCCAATGGAAAATTGAACCAAGCTGTTACCAACCCAGAGACTACAGGAGCCTCCATTTTGGCCAAATTGGGTTACGATGGTCAAATCAATGAAGATTTGCGATTGAGACTTACCGGTTCCATGTACAGCACCAACAAATCAGGAAGGGTATACCTTTACAGTGGAGACCGTGCAGGATCAAGATATTACTTGGTGATGGAGGATACAGAGGCATCCGCCACCAGCAACTTCAGATCAGGTAGATACAACCCGGGGTTCAATAACGAAATTACTGCCTTTATGATCAACCCATTTGTAAAATACAAAGGATTGGAATTCTTTGGTACCATTGAAACTGCTTCGGGAAGAAGTAATGGGGAAACCGAAGATAGAAAGGCTACTCAGTTGGCCGGTGAGTTGATCTACAGGTTCGGAAACAATGAAAACTTCTATTTGGCTACCCGTTACAATACCGTAACTTCCGATGACCCTTCCGGTTCCGAAGTGACTATTGACAGGTTCCAATTGGGCGGTGGCGTATTCTTGACCAAGAACATTTTGGCAAAAATAGAATACGTGAACCAACAGTATGATGGATTCGATACCACTAGTATCTTCAACGAAGGTCAGTTTAAAGGGCTTTTGTTGGAAGCGGTGATCAGCTTCTAGAAATTATAAATGTTCAAAAAGACCTAGGGCAATAATGTCCTAGGTCTTGGACATTAAAATTGTTATATTTAAGTATCATGATAACCTCTATTCCACAAATAACGAAAACACTTTTCATTGGCCTCGTGCTTTTGTCTTGGTTTTCCTTTAGCGACCCTGAAAGGGAGACTAGGGTAAGGGTGGAGCCACAAAGCGAGGTAGTGATCGCTGGTACTACCAATGTCAATAACTTTACCTGTAAATACAATTTACAGGAATTGGAGGTACCCATTCGTTTGATCTACGACGAAAAATCTGAGCATATTCTTTTTAAGAATGCAGAGCTTAAATTGGTCAATGATTGTTTTGATTGCGGTGGAAAGACCATCAACAGGGATTTTCAAGAGTTGCTTAAAACCGAGAAGCATCCGCAAGTCGGGTTAAGATTATTGTATGTAGAGCCCCCATCAGTCAATCAAAATATGGTGAGGGTTGGCTTGGAGATCAAAATCGCCGGGGTTACCCGCAAGTACCAGACCCAATTGCATTGTGAGCAAGCCAAGGATATTTGCGTAAAGGGTACTTTAGACCTGAAATTGAGTGATTTTGAGTTGAAAGCTCCAAAAAAAATGCTGGGTATGATCAAGGTGGACGACGAAATCAAAGTGCATGTTACACTTCAAATGAGCGAAATCTAAGCATTGTACGCTGTTGGAGTAAAGAAATCCGTTTTGATAAAATTATCTAACGGATTTTTATTTGAGCACATATTTCATAAAACCAATAATCAGTATCTTGGGCGCTACATAAATAACTGAAACTAAACAAATACTTCAAATGAAAAGATTACTATTGACAAAGGGTATACTTGCGTTGGCCTTTGTACTATTGACAACCACTTTTTACGCTCAGGACAACTTTGGTGGACTTGCCCTTTATACCGTTAGGGACAACATGGGAGAAGATGCCAAAGGCACTCTTCAAAAAGTAGCCGATGCGGGCTATGCTTACATAGAGGCTGCAGGCTACAATGAAGGAAAATTCTATGGAATGGAACCAAAGGAGTTCAAATCCTATCTTGAAAGTATTGGATTAACCCCTGTTAGTACCCACATGGGAATGGTTACTTTGGACAATGCCGATCAATTGATTGCCGATACCAAAGCAGCAGGCTTTACCTATTTTACCATTCCAGTGCCTCCGATGGGCATGTTTACCTTCAACCGTGAAGAAAGAACAATGGGGATGAAAGGTTCCATGGAGGATTTTGCCAATATCCTGACTACGTTGGGAAAGAAATGTGATGCAGCAGGATTAAAGCTATTATACCATAACCATGATTTTGAATACAAGGACAATGAAAACGGTATTAAACCCATCGACTATCTATTGGAGAACACCGACCCAAAATATGTGAATTTTCAAATGGATTTATATTGGGTGACCAAAGCAGGGGCAGATCCGGTAGCTTATTTTGAAGAATATCCTGGAAGATTCAAGTTATGGCATGTTAAGGATATGGACGACGAAGGACGATTTGCCCCTGTTGGTGAGGGAAACATTGATTTTGGTAGAATTTTGAACGAGAAAGAGGCTTCGGGAATGCAAATGTATTTTGTGGAGCAGGACAGAACTTGGGACAAGGAACCATTGGAAGTGATCAAAATCAGCCATAAAGCGTTGAAAGAGATAGGTTTTCAATAAAAACCAATGTAAGTGGTTATGATAGCATTGCAATAAAAGGGCAAGAAATCAAAAAAATATTTTTTACAACCGCTTACATTAGTATCTTTGCACCCGCAAAGTTTGGTCGCGTAGCTCAGCTGGATAGAGCATCTGCCTTCTAAGCAGACGGTCGAAGGTTCGAATCCTTCCGCGATCACTTATAGAGTTCAAACAAAAACAAATCCTTGCATATCTTATTGATTTGCAAGGATTTAATGTTTTAGGACCTTTATTTGAATTGGTTTGATTTGGTATGTTTTGGTTTGCAATTCGGTTAGTAAATTTTTTTCTTCAAAGTGTTAACCGAATAAGCTTGTAATTAACTATATTACAGCAACTTAGTATTTGACTTTCGTAGGTGATTTTCGTTCAATTTAACACAAAACCTATGAGAACTCGGTCTACATTTTCAATTAGTTTCTGGATAAGCACTGCCCGGCGGAATGATGGTACCGCTAAGATTTATGCCCGTATTACCATTGATTCACAACGAGTTAACATGAGCCTTAAATATACGATCCCAATAGAAATATGGGACCGAAAGGGGTCGAGGGTTCTGGGTCGAACAAAAGAAGCGCAGGAAATCAACACCTATTTGATGGAGGTTGAAACCGAACTTTTTCAATGCTATCGTGATCTTCGGTCTAGAACGTCACATATAACTCCACAGATGGTTAAGGCTCACTATTTTGGAGAAGACGTAAATGAATTTACTTTAAAAAATTTGTTTGAGTATCACAATACGCACAATGCGCATAGTCTTTGCAAGGCTACTCTTAGTCACTACAAGACCTGTCAGAAGTACTTACTAAAGTATATTCAGAAGCAATACAAATGTGATGATTACAGATTATCGCAGCTTAATCATCAATTTATTGTTGGGTTCGAAACTTATCTACGTAAACTCTATCCAATAAATCATCATAGTAATCTTTCAAACAATAGTGCAATGAAGCATATTCAACGCTTACGCAAAATGATTAGAATGGCGGTTGATAACGAATGGATTGATAGGGATCCATTTCAAAAGTTTAAGATTAGAATGGAAAGAAAGGAAAGGGAATTTTTGAACTTAAATGAGCTTCAAAAAATTCAAACCTATCACACAGGGATTGAACGATTGCGTATTGTAAAAGATTTATTTGTTTTTAGTTGCTACACAGGCATAGCCTATTGTGATATAATGAACCTTAATGAGGACAATCTCGTAATGGGTATCGATGGAAAACATTGGATAAGTACAAAAAGACAAAAGACCAAGAACAGCTTCAAATTACCCCTAATGGGACCAGCATTGTCAATAATAAAACGATACCAATATCATCCAAAAAGACAACCGGAAAAATTATTCCCCAGAATTTCCAACCAAAAGTTGAATAGTTATTTAAAGGAAATCGCAGATGCCTGTGACATCACAAAAAATGTAACCTTCCATGTGGCCAGACATACTTTCGCTACTACTATTACTTTAAGCAATGGGGTTCCTATTGAAACTGTTTCCAAAATTTTAGGTCATACAAAATTGGCCACTACCCAAATTTACGCGCGGGTCTTGGATAAAAAAATCAGTGAAGATATGAGTGGTCTGGAAACAATTCTTGATTCGAAGTTTTCAGATTCAAATGACAACAAGGAAAAGTTTGGAAATATTGACTTTTGATTTAGAATTCAGAAAAGCCATTCATAAATGTACATCTCGGTTTTTGTGGTGTTTGGGAATAAAAGTTCAATTAACAGCTCCAAGGAAACAACCACCACTTAGTTAATTGATACTCTATACACCAAAGAAAGGTATTTGGGTTTTCACGCTCGCGTGAAAAAACGAATAGCAAGAGGGTGATGCGCAAATTGCGCCATCACGGTTGTTTTCGGGTCTTCAACAAGTTGAAAACCAGTTAATTGAATGATTTTTGGAGTCCTGTGCAAAATATGGGGCTACAGTAGACTTTTCCGAAATCTACAGTAAACCCTTTGGGAAGCCCTGTAAACACTGGAAATTTTTGACGAAAAAATTGACGCAATTTCACTAAAAAACAAA
>CAYFJL010000261.1:0-4351 GCA_964343335.1 uncultured Polaribacter sp.
ATAATGGGTTTTCCATTTGCCTTCAAGGCTTTAAAATCGGTATGCAAGGCCCCAGCAAATAGGAGAAAACTCAACATGATATCCAAGACCACAGTCTTAAAATCAATACTTGTGATCAGCTCTTTCTCGATTTCTAAGAAAGTATCATCAAAGAAACTGATTCCGAGTACAATCAATGTAAAAACAATGGTCACCACCATAAGGCCAATGGCACTTGGAAGCTTGATAAAACGTACATTGATGTACCCAAATAAAGCAGAAAGTACAACTAAAATTGAGGCAATTGCAAAGTAACTCATTTATAACATTTTTTTGATGGATCGAATAATTCCGTAATGCATTCCTTCATGAATATTATTAAAGGGAATGGCATTTTCGATGGATGTAAGTACATATCCAGTGCTTGTTGGATAAGTATTGTATGATTTGAAAATTCCAGCTTCGTAATCTTCTACCAGCTTTTCAGGTAGCGAAACCAGTAAGTGTTTTACCTCTTCAAATTCGGCAGCTGTAAAATTACGTGTCGGAGCAGTTCCCTTTCGATTTTCGGCAATTAGTTGATCTGAAACATTCATTGGAAGACCAGATAATCCGTAATGAATTAATTGTTGAGTGACCACTAAATGGGCAACATTCCAAGCGATGTTGTTCTTAAATCCATCTGGAATTCTATGAATCTCTTCCAAGGATAATCCTTCCAATTCTTTAATGACTAACTCTCTTGCTTTTCTTAATATTTCGAACTCGTTTTTCATGATTATCCTTATTTTTATGACGTAAATATAATTGATATCTAATGAAGAAAGTTTATTTTTTGCAAACATGTGATACCTGCAAAAGAATAATGAATGATTTAAATTTAGAGGGCTTCGAAAAGTATGAAATCAAAAGCAATCCGATTACAGTAAGTCAATTGGAAGAAATGCGAGCGCTCACCGATAGTTATGAATCGCTTTTCAATAAAAGAGCACGATTGTATAAATCGATGGATTTAAAAAATCAAAATTTAGGAGAAAACGACTATCAAAAGTATATTCTAGAACAATACACGTTTTTGAAGCGACCCGTTTTTATTATTGATGATGAAATTTTTATTGGAAACAGTAAAAAAGTAATTGAAAAAGTAAAAGAGAAGATTGGGTAATCTTCTCTTTTCTTTTATTGTTGATTGATTGTAAAAACTTAATCTGCGGTAATTTTAAGATTTGAATCAGACATCATATCTGCCAATTCATCCATGGTCATGTCGGTTTTGATTCCGAATAAAACCAACTTATCTTCTTTGCTATTCGCTCTTAAGACAATCTCTTTCACACGATCTTTCTTGCGTAAAATATAAAAGGCAACTCTGCCATCTTTTTCCTTTACACGGGCCATAGTTTTTAAGTTGTTCTTACGAACGTATCGCTTAAAGTCTTTAGATACTTCAGAATCTTCGTTATTGAAAACCATCAGTTTAAAATCTCCAGATTTCTTTAAGAAATCCTTCAATTCTTTATCGTCGTCATCGTCTAGGAAAGATCCAGCAAACGAGCCTGAAAGATTCATTGAAAAGGCCGATTGATCTTTGTGCTTTTTATAAAATTTATTGAAGGTTGTTTCTTGAGCCGAGATGTTTAAGGCGAAAATAAATAATAGGATAGATGTGATTTGTTTCATAATACTTGATTTACCATGGAGACGACCATCTCAAGTATTTGTTACATCAATTATTTCTTTTGACTCAATTTTAGGTATAATTCTGACAACCTTTTTGCCTCTAATTGGGCACTCCAATGATTAAGGATTTCTTCGCGTGCCGGTTTTCCAAGGTGCGGCTTTTTACCTTCAATAACCTCATTTACTATGGATTTCAAAGCCTCCGCGTTTCCAACTTCAAATAAATATCCGTTTTTACCATCATCAATCATTTCAGAATGCACACCAACATCTTTGGTTGCAATGACCGTACATTCACAAGCCATAGCTTCGGCCGTCACTAAAGCAAATCCCTCAGAAAAACTTGGAGCTACAAAAATTGTAGCAGCTCTGTAGTAAGGAACAATATCTTTAGTTTCAGGGATAAAATAAACCTGATTATCGATACCCAGTTTTTGAATTTGTTCTCTTAATTCCTGTAAGAAAGCATCCTTATCAACTCTCCCCACCATCACCAAGGCCCAATCTGGATGATCTTTCAACAAAGAACAAGCCTCTATTAAGGTTTGTTGACCTTTTGCCTTTCGAATTCTACCGGTGTTGAGAATGATGTGTTGCTGAGAAATTTCAGATAGGATGGTAGTACCGTTTGACTTAAATTCATCCGTATTCACTCCATGTGGAATGCACTCATTTTCTATTCCGAGATCTTTGTGAACTCGACCAACCAATGAAATCACCTGATCAGCTTTCTTCAGCAAGAAACGCGTTAATCCAGAAGGTTTGGTTGCGGAATGGCGGGTAGCAACTAACTGAAATTTCGCTCCCAGAAACCGGTATTTTAAAAGCGTCATTAATTCATTATTCCGATGGCAATGGACAACAATATTCTGGTTGGAAAATAAAAGTTCCTTAAGTTTTTGCTTTGAAATGGTTGGGCCATCAATATGTTGGCCATACACATAGGTTTCACAATGTTCCTTTAAGAAAGGAAGCACATTTTCAATGCTTCTGGTTACCCCGGTCTTGCGCTTGTGAAGATGCGTATGTACGACGATTGGTTTCAAAAATGATTAGGCAAATTTTCGCTCAATGAAATCCATAAAACGAGTTTCCAATTCTTCTTGGGTAGACCAATCGTAATCAGGTTTTACATTTTTAGCAATAAACTTTTTTGCTTCTTTTTGTGAATTGAAGGAATTCAATTGCGAAATTACTCGGTTGTAATCTTCCTGACTATTTTCAAACAGATTTTTCACAAAGGCAATCCGATCATTCAATCCGATTTGGATGTTCTTTGACAACTTATCATTTAAAGATTGTGGGGTATCAAATAAATTGGCCGTGATATCAACCGATACGGTATCTTTGAGTTCCTCATCTAAGGACAGCGTTTTTTGTTCACCAACGTCTTTCTTATCATCTTTAAAAGATAGTTCTGGCTTTGGTTCTTCAAAAATTAGTTGCTCTAATTCATCAAAAGGTTGTTCAATGACTTCGGCTACTTCTGCCGCTTTAGGTTCTTCAACGACTGACTGAACTTCTATTTCCACTTCTTCAGCTTTCTCTTCTTCAACCTCTTCCTCAAGATTGTACACCACTTTTTCTTCTTCGATTGCTTCAACTTCCACTTCTTGTTCTTCAAAAACAACTTCTTCAACTTCTTCAACCTCTTCAACTGGTGCAGTGACCTCAGCATGACTCTCTTTCGTTTCAAAACCGGCCACAACTTTTTCCAATAATTCCTCTTTGGATTCAGAAGCATTGGGTGTAGAGTTTAAATACTCTTCTACAAAAGCTAAAACAGAAAGTTTTTCATGGATTTCACCCGACTTTTTCAGAAGTGCAAAGACATCCTCTTTGTTCTTCATTTGTAAAATACTGTGTGCTAAACTGATTAATTCGGATTCCAATCTTTTGTGCATTTCAAAGTGATTTTTAATGATAGTAATGCTGTATTTTTGATTACATTTGTTTGAGAATATAGATGTTACTCTCGTAGCAAATAACGTTTAAAATTACAAAATGTTTCTTGAAAATACCGTAAATCACTCAGAACAATTTGGCTGGATTGAAGTCATCTGTGGTTCTATGTTTTCCGGTAAAACAGAAGAGTTAATTAGACGATTAAAACGTGCTCAATTCGCCAAACAACGTGTAGAAATCTTCAAACCAGAAGTTGATACTCGATATGATGACGAAGAAGTGGTATCGCATAACGACAATCGGATTCGTTCTACTCCAGTTCCTGTTTCTTCAAACATCTTATTGTTGGCTAACGATGTTGATGTTGTTGGTATTGACGAAGCTCAATTTTTCGATGAAGAAATTGTTTCAGTATGCAATGAATTGGCCAACAGGGGAATTCGGGTTATTGTTGCTGGACTCGATATGGACTTTAAAGGAAATCCCTTCGGACCCATGCCAGCCTTAATGGCGACAGCTGAATATGTAACAAAGGTACATGCAGTTTGCACCCGAACTGGAAATCTTGCTAATTACAGTTTCCGAAAAAATCTTAGCGACGATCTAGTACTTTTAGGGGAGATTGAAGAATACGAGCCTTTAAGCAGGGCGGCTTTTTATAGAGCGATGCATCAGGAGCGCGAAAAAGAAATTGCGGCGCAATCAAAACATGATTCCAACAATCCTACAGAAGAACTAAAACAATGACAAACAACCACGTTACTGTTTTAGAAATCGATTCAAAAGC
>CAYFJL010000262.1:0-4348 GCA_964343335.1 uncultured Polaribacter sp.
CAGAAGCATCGGAAACTGTTCCGGAAACTGTTTTTTCTTGCGCAAATGAAATCTGCACAAACAACGCTAAGAATAGCGTTAAAAAACCTTTTAACATTGTTTTCATATTATATGATTTGAATTAGTGGCTCAAATATGGTAAAAAAATGTTAAAAATGTTAAAAATGTTAAGAAAAACTTAAGTAAAAGATTTCTAGCTTGAAAGATTGTTAAAAAAAGTTCTTCCAGCTGATGAGCAATTGTGTGTCTGAAAAGTTGAAATTTTGATTGCTTGTTTTGCCCAAGGCGGCTCCTAAGTTAAACTGCGAATTCTTTACGGTAAAGAAATACCCTAAGCCCAAGCCCAGAAAGGTTTCACCATTCAAATTCACTCGTGCATTTGCATAGTCGGTTATGGTGTAAAAATAGGAGTCATTATTGGTTACAAATCGGTACTCTAAATTCATCACGGTGAAGCGGTCGGTAAAGATGCTTTGGTCGTTGAATCCCCGGATAGAATTAATTCCCCCAATTCGAAACAATTCGTTGTCAAAAAATGCATCCGAATTTAGGAGTCCAGTGCTGTTTTTTAGCGAAATAAAATTACGTGGATTCAGCTCCCATAAATAAGCGGCTTCAAAGCGAAATTTTAACTGATTACTCCTAGTATTACCTGTATTTCGGTTTCCAAATAATAACTGAAGATTGGTGTCAAACTTTTTAGGAAAAAATCCGGTTGGATTGAGTTGCAGATAGCTTGATGAGATACCGAAAAAATTGTTTGAAAATGAGGTGATATTTTGTGATTGGTTGATCAAATCTGTGGAGGACTCTGTCGTGTAATTCAATCCGACTTGAAAGGTATCACTCAATGGATATTTCACATCAATATTCAATTTGGTATTGATAAAGGTCGAATCTTGCTTGAATAATGAAAATGAAATGGAGGGTGAAAATTTACTACTATATATATATGGTATACTAGTTGAAAATTTCAACTCCTCTCTTTGGTTCCCAGCTGCGTTCCAAAACAAGGCAATACGACTGCCTTTGTTGAATATGTTATTCAGCTGTAAATCGACCAAACCATTGAATTGTATGCTTTCTGATTCAGATCCGGTGAAATTGATATTCGCATCAATGCTGCTTGTTTCCTTTCGTGTCATATATATGTACACCTTGGTTGAATCTTTGGTGAATAAGGCTTCAGGAAATTTAGTCTGACTCACAAATGACAAGGCATTGACTTTCCTTGAAATAATATCCAGTTCCTTTTGCGAAAAAATACGAGGCTTATCTTGATTCAAATACCGTTTGATGAATTTTTCTGGAAATTCTGGATAGCCCTTAATGACTAGTGTGTCTATTTTTCGAGTTTGATTTGTAGTAATGGATAGGGAGGCAATAAGAGTCCCTTCTTTTTTACGGAATTTTTTCAACCTCACTTTTGAAAAAGCTTGACCACTATCTTCAAGAGTAGCGGAAACATCATTCAAAAACTTTTCTAAAATGACAATAGGAATGCGGATTGAGTCTTTTTTATCAGCAATGTAGGCAGGAAGGTAAGCTCGATCCTCTTTAGCGATAAGCACCAAGATTTCTTTGGTTCTTTCCCCTAATGCGTAATAAGCGGTAAATTTTCTGCTATTCGAGGTAAGGCTATCCAGACGTGAATTAAAGAAACCGATTTTTTGAAGTTTTGCACCATATATATATACCTCTTTTTTTAGGCTTATCGAATCCTTAAATGTTTTGGAATAAGCTGGAAGTTTTGTGTCCGTTTCAGGTGATGTTGTAATTTTTAACGAGAAATCCTGTGATTGCACCTGAAATGCTATGGCAAGAAAGAAGAATATAATAAGTAGAAACTTTTGTTTCAGCATTTTTTTAAGAAGGATGTTGCTTCAAATGTAAATCTAATATTAAGTTCTTGATACAAATGAATTTAGAATTTAAAAAATAATCTGGCCTTATTTGATTCTTTCGAAATAAGTTGTACATTTGCAGACCCTTAAAAATAGGGTAATTATATTATAAAAACGAAAACAGTAATTAAATAGTATGCCAACTATACAGCAATTAGTTCGTAAAGGAAGGACCAAAATAACTAAGAAGAGTAAATCGGCTGCTTTGACATCTTGTCCGCAAAGACGTGGTGTATGTACTCGTGTTTATACTACAACTCCAAAGAAACCTAACTCTGCAATGCGTAAAGTAGCAAGGGTAAGGTTGACTAACGGAAATGAGATAAACGCATACATCCCAGGTGAAGGACACAACTTGCAAGAGCACTCGATAGTATTAGTTAGAGGTGGAAGAGTTAAAGATTTACCAGGTGTGAAGTACCACGTTGTAAGAGGTGCTCTTGATACAGCGGGAGTTCAAGGAAGAACTCAGAGAAGATCAAAATATGGTGCTAAAAAACCAAAGAAGTAATTTTTAAAGTACAGACATGAGGAAAAGAAGAGCAAAAAAGAGAGTATTACTACCAGATCCAGTATTTAACGATCAGTTAGTAACCCGTTTTGTAAACAACCTAATGTGGGACGGTAAGAAAACCGTTGCTTTTAAGGTTTTTTATGACGCTTTAGAAATTGTAGATCAAAAGAAGAATGACGAGGAAAAGTCATCTTTAGAATTGTGGAAAGAAGCATTATCAAATGTAATGCCTCACGTAGAAGTTCGTTCAAGACGAGTAGGTGGAGCAACTTTCCAAATACCAATGCCAATCAGACCAGATCGTAAAGTGTCTATGGCTATCAAATGGTTAATTTCATATGCACGTAAGAGAAATGAAAAGTCAATGGCTCAGAGATTAGCTGCAGAGATTTTAGCTGCTGCTAAGGAAGAAGGTGCTGCAGTTAAAAAGAGAGTTGATACACATAAAATGGCAGAGGCTAACAAAGCTTTCTCTCACTTTAGATTCTAAAAGAAATGGCTAGAGATTTAAAATTCACAAGAAATATTGGTATTGCTGCTCACATTGATGCAGGAAAAACCACAACTACCGAACGTATTTTATACTACACAGGGGTTTCACACAAAATTGGAGAGGTTCACGATGGTGCCGCTACAATGGACTGGATGGAGCAAGAGCAAGAGAGAGGTATTACGATTACTTCTGCTGCTACAACTTGTACATGGAATTTCCCAACTGAAAATGGTAAGCCAACTGCTGATGCAAAAGGATACCATTTTAATATTATTGATACTCCGGGTCACGTTGACTTTACAGTAGAGGTAAATAGATCACTTCGTGTATTAGACGGATTGGTGTTTTTATTCTCTGCAGTTGATGGTGTTGAACCACAATCTGAAACCAACTGGAGATTAGCAGACAACTACAAAGTTCCAAGAATGGGATTTGTAAACAAGATGGACAGACAAGGATCTGACTTCTTAAATGTTTGTACTCAGGTAAAAGAAATGTTAGGTTCTAACGCTGTGCCAATTGTATTGCCAATTGGTGAAGAAATGGACTTTAAAGGAATCGTTGATTTAGTAAAGAACAGAGCGATTGTGTGGCATGATGAAACACAAGGTTCTACTTTCGACGTAATTGAAATTCCAGAGGAGTTAAAAGCGGAAGCTGCAGAATACAGAGCACTTTTAATTGAAGAAGTTGCTGCGTATGACGAAAACTTATTAGAGAAATTCATGGAAGATGAAGACTCTATCACTGAGGATGAAATCCACGCTGCCTTAAGAGCTGCTGTTATGGATATGTCTATCATCCCAATGGTATGTGGTTCTGCTTTCAAAAATAAAGGAGTTCAGTTCTTATTAGATGCTGTTTGTCGTTATTTACCTTCTCCGGTAGATAAGGATGCGATCGTAGGTACTGATCCAAATACGGGTGACGAGATTTCTCGTAAGCCAGATGCGAAAGAGCCTTTCTCGGCTTTAGCATTTAAAATTGCTACTGATCCTTTTGTAGGTCGTTTGGCATTCTTTAGAGCGTATTCTGGTCGTTTAGATGCTGGTTCTTACGTAATGAACAACCGTTCTGGTAAGAAAGAGCGTATTTCTCGTATCTATCAAATGCACTCGAATAAGCAAAATGCTATCGATCATATCGAAGCGGGCGATATTGGAGCTGCAGTAGGATTTAAGGACATCAAGACAGGAGATACTTTGTCTGATGAGAAGAATCCTATTGTATTAGAATCTATGGACTTTCCAGATCCAGTAATTGGTATCGCTGTTGAGCCTAAAACAAAAGCTGACGTTGATAAGTTAGGTATGGCTTTAGGTAAATTAGCTGAGGAAGATCCAACGTTTACAGTGAGAACTGATGAGGCTTCCGGACAGACTATTATTTCTGGAATGGGTGAGCTTCACTTAGATATTATTGTTGACCGTTTGAAGC
>CAYFJL010000263.1:0-4345 GCA_964343335.1 uncultured Polaribacter sp.
CCTGTAAATTTGGTTTGCAAATGTACATTATAATTTATCTCTTTTGCAAGGAAATATGCATCTTTTAAACCGCTCTATTCATCAACCACAAGGCGAAATTGGTTAGGTTTTGCCTTTTCTCTGAAGCAATATCCATGCCTTCTAAAGTAGCCAATGCTTTTTGGGTATAATCCTGAATTTTCGCCTTGATCTGAGTCGGAATTTCATATTTTTCAAACAAGACTTTTACTTGCGTTACCTTTTCTGTAGAATCTTCTAATTTTTCAGAATACAAGCCTAACAAAGCGGCTTTGTCTTCCTCATTAGCATCTTGCAAGGTTTTCAAGTACAAGAAGGTTTTTTTGTTCTCCATGATATCTCCACCCACTTGTTTTCCAAAGGTCTCTGGATTTCCAAAGGTATCTAAATAATCATCTTGCAATTGAAAGGCCAAGCCAAGGTTCAATCCGAAGTCATAAATCAATTGGGCGTTCTCATCCGAAGTTTCAGACACAATGGCGCCCATCTCTAAAGCAGCGCCCACCAAAACTGAGGTTTTTAAGCGAATCATTTCCAAATACTCAGGAATGGTGACATCGTTTCGGGTTTCAAAATCAACATCCAATTGCTGACCGTCACATACTTCCAACGCCGTTTTTGAAAACAATTTAGCTAGTTTTTGAAACACGATGGGCTCGTAATTCTCAAAATATTGATAGGCCAAGATCAACATCGCATCTCCAGATAAAATTCCGGTATTGATGTCCCATTTCTCATGAACGGTTTTCATACCCCTGCGCAAGGGCGCATCATCCATAATATCATCATGAATCAAGGTGAAATTGTGAAACACTTCAATGGCCAAAGCAGCTGGCATGGCACGCTCAGTATCATCACCAAAAATATCACTTGACATTAAGGTTAAAATGGGTCGCATGCGTTTTCCGCCCAACTGTAAAATGTAATCGATCGGCTCGTATAAGTTCTTTGGTTCTCGAACCCACTGCTTGGAATTCAGGTAGTTCTGAAAGCTTTCTTGGTACTTTTTAATATCCAAATCCTCAAATTTTTGTCAAAAATACGGCAATCTGTAAGCAAATAATTATGTAAACGTTAAAAAATCATTAAAACCATGGAAACTTTTTTTGTTTCTATAGTTTCCTATGCTATTTTTGCACCCGCATGACAGATAGAATTTTAGAGAAAGCGACGGAACTATTTATCACCCTTGGTTTTAAGAGTGTTACCATGGATGATATTGCCAATAATCTTGGCATATCGAAAAAAACCTTGTACAAACACTTTAGCAACAAAACGGAATTGGTAGATGAAACCACCAATCATATGTTTAATACCATTTCGTTGGGAATCGATGATATCTGTGCCTCTGCCCTGAATCCAATTGCAGAGATCTTTGAAATCAAGAACTTGATGATGCGCCATTTAAAGGATGAAAAATCGTCACCACAGCATCAATTGCAACGTTACTATCCGAATACCTTTCGTGCACTCAAAAAGAAACAGTTTAAAAAGATGCAGGAATGTACGGTTGAGAATATCAAAAAAGGAAAAGAACAAGGTTTGTATCGTGTTGATCTGGATATTGATTTTGTGACCCGCATCTATTTTATCGGTGCGATGGGGATCAAAGACAAAGACTATTTCCCGTTAAAAGATTACTCCATGTCAACCTTAACAAACTACTTTTTAGAATACCACCTTCGCGGCATTTGTTCTGAAAAAGGAATCATAGAATTACAAAAACAGCTAGAAAAAAATTAAACCACTAACTAATGAATTACAAATCATATTTCACCATTCTTCTTTTAGGCTTATCCATGACCTTTAGTGGTCAGGAAAAAGCATTGAAGTTGTCTTTGCAAGAAGCTATTGATTATGCACTTAAGAATAGCTACAATACCAAGGCCGCTGCGAATGATATTGCTTCTGCAGAAAAAAGGGTTTGGGAGACCACTACCATCGGTTTGCCTCAAATCAATGCCAATGTAGATTATCAATATTTTATCAAACAGCCGGTATCCTTACTACCAGCTGCAGCCTTTGACAATACTTCATCGGTAGTACAAACGGTTGAACAATATTTCAATCTTCAGGCAAATTCGCAACCTACTGTACCCGAAGGATTCATTCCTGTAGTCTTCGGAACCAAACAAAACATGAATGCTTCGGTTACCCTGACGCAGTTGTTATTTGACGGATCCTATTTAGTCGGATTGCAATCGGCAAGAACCTTCTTGAAAATTTCAGAACAAGCCAATGAAAAGACCGAATTGATTACACGGGAAGCCGTGATTAATGCCTACGGAAATGTTTTGGTGACCGAAAGCAGTATTTCCATCCTTCAAAAAAATATGAAGGTTTTGGAAAAAAACTTAAACGATGCCAAGAAGATCTATGAAAACGGATTGAACGAAGAGGAAGACGTTGAGCAGTTGGAAATTACTCTTGGTAATGTTAAAGCACAATTGAACAATGTAAAACGTTTCAAGGAAATTGCTTATCAAATGCTCAACTTAGCTTTGGGAAGTAAAATAAATACCCAATTGGTACTCACTGACGATTTAGATTCGCTCACTGGGAAGAATATCGACTTAAACATTCTATCGACTGCATTTAATGTGAACAACCATATCGATTTTAGAATTGCAGAGAACGATAAAGAATCAAAACGCCTATTGATGCGTTACGAACAGAGTCAGGCTTTGCCTAGGCTTTCAGCATTCATCAATTACGGAACTCAGGCTTTTTCTGAAGATTTCAACTTTTTTAGCGGCAACCAACGTTGGTTTCAACAATCATTATTAGGCGTAAGCTTAAACGTTCCTATCTTCAGTAGTATGGGAAGAAGTGCCAAAACGGCTCAAGCAAAGATTGCTTTTGAAACGGCCGACTTGCGTTTGGAAGAAACCAAACAACGTTTGAGTCTTCAAGCTCAAAAAGCCAAAAGCGATTATCAATTAAGTATTGAAAACTATCAAACCAATAAGAAAAATTTGGCCCTTGCAGAGCGCATTGAAAACAAGCAACGCATTAAGTTCTTCGAGGGATTATCCACCAGTTTTGAGTTATCACAAGCACAAAACCAATTATACACACAACAACAAAATTACATTCAATCGATGTTGGATGTGATTGCCAAAAAGGCAACATTAGAAAACGCATTAAACATACCACTAAAATAAATTTCGCTTCATGAAAACTACCTATTATACCCTACTACTAGCTGTTTTATTTCTTTCTTGCGGAGGAAACGAAACCTCATCTTTAGAAGATATTATTGCTAGTAATGATTTAAAAACCATTCGTCAGAAAAGAACCGACTTAGATAAAGCCAAGCAAAATATTGATGCGCAAATCAAACAATTGAATGCAGCCATTGAAAAATTGGATACCTTAAAAAGAAATCCGCTTGTTACGGCATTGACTATTGAAAAGCAAGTATTCAATCACTATTTGGAGCTTCAAGGAAACGTGAAAACCAAGCAAAATGTGTTGGTATACCCAGAAACTCCTGGTACGCTCGAAAAGATCTTCGTAAAAGAAGGGCAATACGTGAAAAAGGGACAAGTCCTTGCAAAAATTGATGATGGCGGATTAGCCCAACAGGTAGCTCAATTAGAAGCGACCACTGCCTTGGCCAAAACTACTTTTGAAAGACAGGCAAAATTGTGGGAGCAAAAGATTGGTTCAGAAATTCAGTTTTTGCAAACTAAAACGAATTATACGGCTTCTAAGAATCAATTAGAGCAATTGAAAAAGCAATTTGACAAATACAATTTAAAAGCGCCTTTCTCTGGAGTCATTGACGATGTGATTAAGGAACAAGGAACCGTAGTGGCTCCTGGACCTGGTTCTGAGGTGTTCCGAATTGTAAACTTGTCAAACATGTATATTGAAGCCGATATTCCAGAGACTTACATTCCGTATATCTCAAAAGGAAAAGAAGTTGAAATCGAATTCCCAGTCTTAGGAAAAACGGTAAAGTCTACCGTAAGACAAACCGGAAACTTTATCAATCCGGCCAACCGAACATTCAAAGTTGAAATTGGGGTGCCTAATTCTGAGAAAAGTATCAAACCGAATCTTACGGCCAAGTTGAAAATTAACGATTATACCAGCGACAATGCCATTTTGATTCCGCAAAGCATCATCTCTGAAAACGCTAGTGGTGATCAGTATGTGTATTTAATTTCTGGAATGAAAGATTCTATTGGTATTGCCAAGCAAACGGTTGTGAAAACTGGAAAAACGCAGGGCGACTTTATCGAAATTCTAGAAGGAATTTCAGCTGGAGATCAACTCATTGAAGAGGGTGCTAGAAGTATTAAAAATGGTCAATCTGTAA
>CAYFJL010000264.1:0-4329 GCA_964343335.1 uncultured Polaribacter sp.
ATACTTGGCATGAATATCAGAGTTGCGGATTTTACACCCATGGTTGCCAGACCTCCTTAACGGGCGAAAGCAAGCCAGTGCAAAAATCCAAAGGTGATGAAGTGATTGGTGGAGCGATAAACGGAGATGGCAGTCTCAAAGTAGAAGTAAAATCTTCAGGTGAAGACAGCTACCTCAACAAAGTTATAAAACTGGTAGAAGAAGCTCAGAAGACTAAATCAAAAACCCAGAACCTCGCGAACAAAGCTGCAGGATGGCTGGCATACCTAGCAATCGGAATTGGGGTAATCACCTTCATTGCTTGGGCATTCTTTAGCACACAGGGGATGGATTTTGCACTGGAACGTATGGTAACCGTGATGATTATCACTTGTCCCCATGCCTTAGGTTTAGCAGTACCTTTAGTGGTTGCCATATCAACTGCACTATCAGCCAAAAATGGTCTGCTTATCAGAAATCGCACAGCATTTGAAAACAGCAGAAAAATTTCCGCCATAGTTTTCGACAAAACAGGAACACTCACCGAAGGTAACTTCGGAGTGAACAGAATACACGTGCTTAACGGTCATTCAGAAGATGAGCTATTGGCATTGGCAGGTGCGATTGAGCAAAGTTCAGAACACCCAATAGCCAAGGGAATAGTAAATGAAGCCAAATCCCGTGAACTCGCACTTCCTTCAACTTCAAATTTCAGCTCTACAAAGGGAAAAGGTGTATCTGCAAAAGTAGATGGCGTAACCTATCAAATAGTAAGCCCAGGGTATCTCAAAGAAGAAGCGATAGACCTACCAAAAGAAGCCACCACGGACAAAGCGGAGACGGTTGTGTTCATTTTGGAATCAGGTCAATTAATAGGCTTTATTGCCTTGGCCGATCAAATCAGAAAAGAGAGTAAGGATGCCATAACCACTTTGAAGAAAAAAGGCATAAAAGTACTGATGGCCACAGGTGACAATGAACAAACCGCCAAGGCAGTGGCTAATGAACTAGATCTGGATGGATATTACAGTCAAGTCTTGCCGCACGAAAAATCTGAATTAATTGAAAAATTGCAAAAAGAAGGTGAGTTCGTTGCTATGACAGGCGATGGAGTCAATGACGCTCCTGCGCTGGCCAAAGCCGACATTGGCATTGCAGTAGGCTCAGGTACTGACGTAGCTGCTGAAACTGCAGATATTATTCTCACCGAAAGCAGCCCCTCAGATATTGCCGACCTAATTCTTTTTGGTAGAGCCACTTACAAAAAAATGGTTCAGAATCTAGTCTGGGCAACTGGGTATAATGTGGTGGCTATCCCGCTCGCGGCAGGCGTTTTATTTTATCAAGGTATCATGATAAACCCAGCAGTGGGCGCTGCTCTAATGAGTTTAAGCACCATTATCTGTGCTGCGAACGCACAGCTATTGAGATTACAATTTAAAAAGGACATAAAATGAAAACTTTAAATAAAAAGACAATCATCAGTGCTGCTGGCACGCTTCTCCTTGGCTTGCTATTGGGTTGGCTAATCTTTGGAAGAACCAATGAAAACCAAATGGATGAACACAACCATTCAGAGTTGGCCGATTCCGAAACAACATGGACGTGTTCCATGCATCCGCAAATCAGGCAGGGCGAGCCAGGTGATTGCCCCATTTGTGGTATGGATTTGATTCCATTGGAAAGTGAAAACAATGAAATTGATCCAATGGCAGTTAGTATGTCGCCAACGGCCATGCAGTTGGCTCAAGTGCAGACGATGATAGTTGATAAAGGCAATACCGAAAAATCAATACGTCTCAATGGAAAAGTGCAGGCAGATGAACGTTTGTTATTTACCCAATCTTCTCACCTACCTGGAAGGGTTGAGAAGCTGACCGTTAACTTTACAGGTGACTTCATTAGAGAAGGGCAAGTGATCGCCTATATCTATTCTCCTGAATTGGTTACCGCACAAGAAGAATTGTTTGAAGCACGAAAAATTAAAGAAACGCAACCTGCACTATTTAATGCGGCTAAGGAAAAATTGAAGAACTGGAAGCTCACAAACGACCAGATAGACCAGATACTGGCATCCAATAAAACAATTGAACAGTTTCCTGTTCTCGCGAATGTTTCAGGATATGTGACCAAAAAAATGGTCAATCTCGGAGACTATATTAAACAAGGTGAAGCCCTTTATGAAATAGCAGACCTTTCCAAAGTTTGGGTCCTTTTTGATGTGTATGAGTCAGATATGAGCTGGATAGAAAAGGGAGATCCTGTTTCATACACCATCCAATCCATTCAAGGCAAAACGTTTAATGGCAGGATAAGCTATATAGACCCCGTAATTGACCCAAAAACCAGAGTGGCTAAAGCCAGGATCGAAACCCCAAACCCAGGATTACTACTCAAACCAGAAATGTTCGTCAGTGGAACAATTGAAACCAGCACCACTACAGACAGTACATCGTTAACCGTTCCTAAAACTGCCGTTATGTGGACGGGTAAACGCTCCGTAGTTTACGTAATGCATACATCTGCTCAAGGGGTTAGTTTCCTGATGCGCGAAGTGACATTGGGGCCAGAATTAGGAGAAAGCTATGTGATTGAAAAAGGCTTACAAGCAGGAGAAGAAATTGCCATAAATGGCACTTTCAGTATTGATGCCGCGGCTCAATTGGCAGGTAAGCCAAGCATGATGAACCCAGAAGGTGGGGTCGCAATGACGGGTCACGATCATGGTGGAAACCAATCTAGCCAAGTAAAAACCACCACCGTTCCGTCAAAGGCATACTCCCTATCTGATGAAGCTAAAAAGGAATTAGAACCTCTCTTCTCCGGCTATTTTAAAATGAAAGCAGCCTTGGTAAATGATGATTTTTTAAAGGCTGGAGAAGCAGGAAAAGAAATGAAAAATGCTTTAAGTAAAGTGGACATGAATCTTTTCTCAGGGGATGTCCATTCACTTTGGATGCAACTATCATCCGAATTGAAACAGGGCACACAACATATCGAACACCTTTCAGACATCAAAGCAGTCCGGGACAACTTCATTGATATTTCAAAAGCTATGATAGCCATAGCCGGATCCTTTGACCCTATAGCCTATCCAATCTATCTACAGCACTGCCCAATGGCAGATTCCGATAAAGGGGCAGATTGGTTGAGTCAGGACAAAGAGATACTCAACCCTTATTTCGGAGGGTCTATGCTGACCTGTGGTGAGGTAAAAAAGAAAATCGATTGAAAATTAACTTAAAATTCAAAACAATGAAAATGACAAAATCAATTTTAACGTTGGCGATCACGGTAGTAATGTCAGTAGCATCCACGTCTTGCTCCAATTCGCAAAACAAAGGAACAACAGGTACAAGCCCCGATATCAATATGGGTAGAGAACAAACTTCCACCTTGTTAGACGGTTACCTTGATATCAAAGATGCTTTGGTGGAAACAGACGGAGAAGCTGCCAGCAGGGCTGCAAAGCAATTATTGGAACAAATCAATAACGGTCAAGATGGATTGACACAAAAAATCCGATTTGATGTTGGCCATATCGCTGAAACCGAAAATGTAGAACATCAACGGGATCGCTTCTATACACTTTCGGACAATATCTATGCTTTGATAAAAGCCAAAGGAGCCAATGAAAAAAAGCTATACAGACAGTATTGTCCCATGGCATTCAACAATGAAGGGGCCTATTGGCTAAGCGCTGAAAAAGAAGTGAACAATCCTTATTTTGGCGATAAGATGTTGCATTGTGGGAGTACAAAAGAGGAATTATAACAATGATAGATATCCCAAGATCATGTTTTGTGGTACAAATCCCTACCTAGGCCATGCGCTTGCGGTAGGTACATTTCATCCATTTGGATCTTAGAAACAAAAATAAGCTATTTCAAACTATTTAGATAGGCAAATTGCACTATTCCAGTATGATCTTCTCTGGTGGCATATAAATGGACCATATTTTTTTTTATCATGGAAACCCCGGTTTTGCAGAAAACCCCAATAACTCTGGAATTGCTTTAGTCAGGATAAATATTGACCCAACAACCAAAACAATGGAGTTTATAATTGCTCCGAGCAATGAAAACCTTCTATATCCATAGGAAAATGTTTTGGTTCTTCCTTTCTTGGATAGTTTCTGAAAATACCACGAAAGCCCTAAGCTGAGGCTATCGCCTAAGTCGTGCAATGCATCGGAAAGGATCGCCAAACTATTGGTGTAAAGCCCACCGATAATCTCAATGATGGTGAAGGTGAGGTTGAGGAAAAAGGCAACTTTTACATTGCCTTCTGCATGATGATGTGAGTGATCGTGATTATGTCCCATAATTATTTATTCCTGCTTTTTTAAAA
>CAYFJL010000265.1:0-4292 GCA_964343335.1 uncultured Polaribacter sp.
ATAATTTTTAGAATTTTATGAAGAATATAGCAGTGATTGGAGCTGGAACTATGGGAAATGGTATTGCCCATACTTTTGCTCAATTTGGATTTAATGTTAAGTTAATAGACATTTCTGAAACCGCTTTAGAAAAAGGATTGGCAACCATCGGTAAAAACTTAGATCGTATGATTGCCAAAGAAAAGATCACCGAAGAAGACAAAGCAGCTACACTTGGTAACATCGTTACTTTTACCAGTATTCCTGATGGAACAAAAGGTGTGGAATTGGTTGTGGAAGCGGCTACTGAAAACATTGACTTAAAGTTATCTATCTTTAAACAATTGGATGAAGTTTGTGCTCCAGAGACCATCTTAGCTACAAACACTTCTTCAATTTCCATTACCCAGATTGCCGCGGTTACCAACAGACCAGAAAAAGTGATTGGTATGCACTTTATGAATCCAGTGCCGATCATGAAATTGGTCGAAATCATTAGAGGATACAGTACTTCTGACACCGTAAACAACCAAATCGTTGCCCTTTCTAAGGAAGTGAATAAAATTCCGGTTGAAGTAAATGATTATCCTGGGTTTGTTGCCAATCGAATTTTAATGCCAATGATTAACGAATCCATTGAGACCTTATACAACGGTGTTGCCGGAGTAAAAGAAATTGATACAGTGATGAAACTCGGAATGGCACATCCTATGGGGCCATTACAATTGGCTGATTTTATTGGGTTAGACGTTTGTCTTTCCATTTTACAAGTAATGTATGACGGATTTAAGAATCCGAAATATGCTCCTTGCCCACTTTTAGTAAACATGGTTACTGCTGGAAAACTTGGTGTGAAATCTGGCGAAGGCTTTTATGACTACTCAGCTTCTAGAAAGGCAGAAGTTGTTGCCCCAATGTTTTCGTAAATGATCTTGCGATTTACAATCGTATTTATATTTCTTGTAAGCATACCTATTTGTAGTCAGGATGATAAAAACTCTGTTTTTATACCAGATGAAATAGGTGTGCTTTACAATTTTACTTCAGAAGAAAATTTTCTTTTCAATGATCCTGATTACACCTACAAGGCTCACGTATTCAAGCTTCAAGGGATTTATGATGTAAAAAGTTGGAGAACCACTAGCTTGCAATTTCTTATTTCTCCTCAAACCCATAGGATTGAGCACCAGTTACTTAATGAACAATTCGTAACACCGTCGGAAACAGATTATCTCAATAAAAGAAATGAATTCACACAACTTAAGACAATTACCCTCCTAGGGTTGGAATTCGGAATTTCATTGAAGCAAAAGCTTTTTCATAAATTCTACGGAGTGCTAACGGCTGGAGTTGGAATTGCCAATATTGATCGTAGAACTGAGCGGTTGGCAAGCGGATTTACCTTTATCGAAAATGGAAGCTTGGGATTTCTGTATCAAATTTCTTCGAAATATCAATTGTATTCAGGTATGCAAATAGGCCATGTTTCCAACTTCGATTTTAAACAACCAAATAGTGGGTATAACAATCTAGGTGCGGAATTCGGCATTCGTTATCAGCTTCAGAAATAAGGATATTTTCTTCTTTAATAATTGCTGGTATATAGAGGATTTATGATAACATTAACATTCTCAATAATAATTGAAATCAATTGAAATTTTGTAATTTTATAAAAAATAACTATCAATGACCATTACTCAATTAAAGTATGTTTTGTCGGTTGCCGAGTACAAAAATTTTACCGTGGCAGCAGAGCATAGTTTTGTGACTCAGCCTACGTTGAGTATGCAGATTCAAAAACTTGAAGATGAGCTCGATGTTCAGATTTTTAATAGATCTAAGAAACCGATCGAGTTGACAGAGGTTGGAAAAAAGATTGTTGAACAAGCCAAAGTTATTGTTGATGAAAGCAATCGAATTGTAGATATTGTTCATCAACAAAAGGGTTTTATTGGAGGGGAATTTAAACTCGGAATTATTCCGACCATCATGCCGACGCTGCTTCCAATGTTCTTGAATAATTTCACTAAGAAATATCCTAAAGTGAAATTGATCATTGAAGAATTGACCACCGAAGAAATTATAAGAAAGCTTTCAGACGGACATATTGATGCGGCTATTGCAGCAACTCCCTTAGAAAACGAGGCTATCAAAGAAAGACCTTTGTATTACGAACCTTTTGTGGGATTAGTACCCCACAATCACAGGCTGTACAACTCAGCAAGTATAAATGTTGATGAATTGGAGATTGAAGACATTTTACTACTAGAGGACGGTCACTGTTTCAAAGACAGTGTTATTAATTTATGCAGAAACAGAAAAACCGACAACAAAAAAGGCTTTCAGTTAGAAAGTGGAAGTTTTGACACCTTAATTAAACTTTCTAAAGAAGGACTGGGAATGACGCTTCTGCCCTACCTACATTCGTTAGACTTAGCTGATCAAGACAAGAAATTATTGAAAGAATTTGAGAGTCCGCCACCGGCCAGAGAGGTCAGTCTGATTTACCACAAGTCGCAATTAAAAATGCAAATGATTGAGGCCTTGAAAAAAGCGATTGACGGCGTGGTAAGAGGTGCAATTTCCTTCTCTGATGTAAAAATTATCAGTCCGATTCAAAAGAAATAAAAAAAGAAGCTGAAAAGCTTCTTTTTTTTATGCGTACATCTTTTCTCTTAACTCTTTTATCTTTTTATCATCTAAATAGGTGTCAAAAGTAGCATGCCTATCAATGATTCCATTTGGAGTCAATTCTACAATACGATTAGCAACAGTTTGTGCAAACTCGTGATCATGAGTTGAAAAAAGAATTGTTCCATTAAAATTGATTAAGGAGTTATTCAGCGCTTGAATTGATTCTAAATCCAAGTGGTTGGTAGGTTCATCAAGCAATAAAATATTGGCTCTTTTCATCATCATTTTAGACAACATACATCTCACCTTTTCTCCTCCCGATAGAACGTTGCTCTTTTTTAATGCTTCCTCACCAGAGAATATCATTTTTCCTAAGAAGCCACGAAGGTAAACTTCTTCACGTTCCTCTTCAGTTTGCGCGTATTGTCGCAACCAATCCACAAGATTTAAATCAGCATTTTGAAAATATTCTGAATTATCAAGTGGCAAATAGGTCTGCGTGGTCGTTACGCCCCACGAAAACTTCCCTTGGTCCGCATCTTCTTTACCCGCTAATATTTGAAAAAATGAAGAAACAGCTTTCGAATTCTTCGAAATCACTGCCACTTTATCATTTCGCTGAAGGTTTAAATCTACATTTTGGAATAAGACTTCATTATCCAATGATTTACTCAATCCTTCAATATTCAAGATTTGATCCCCAGCTTCTCGATCACTCTTAAAGATAATTGCTGGATACCTTCTACTTGACGGTTTGATTTCATCAACATTTAACTTTTCAATCATTTTCTTTCTAGAAGTAGCTTGTTTGGATTTAGCTACGTTGGCTGAGAAACGACGGATAAATTCTTCCAATTCTTTCTTCTTCTCTTCAGCCTTCTTGTTTTGTTGTGCACGTTGCTTGGCAGCTAATTGTGAGGATTCGTACCAGAATGTATAATTCCCTGAATAATGCGTTATTTTTCCAAAATCAATGTCTGAAATGTGTGTACAAACGGCATCTAAGAAGTGTCTATCGTGAGAAACTACTATTACACAATTATCGTAATTCGCCAAGAAATTTTCCAACCAACCGATAGTTTCAAAGTCAAGGTCGTTGGTAGGCTCATCCATGATCAAAATATCTGGATTTCCAAACAGCGCCTGCGCTAGTAACACTCGTACCTTCTGTTTACCATCCAAATCGCTCATTTGAAGGTAATGTTGATCTTCTTTGATCCCTAGGTTAGAAAGTAAAGCTGCGGCTTCAGCATCAGCATTCCAGCCATCCATCTCTTCAAACTTTACTTGCAATTCACCAATCTTCTCGGCATTCTCATCGGTATAATCAGCATACAAGGCATCGATTTCCTTTTTAATAGTATACAATTCTTTATTCCCCATAACCACAGCCTCTAGCACTGGATACTCATCATAAGCGTTATGGTTTTGCTCAAGAACTGACATTCTTTTTCCGGGTTCAATGTGTACATGACCCGAAGTAGGCTCCATTTTTCCGGAAATTATTTTTAGAAAAGTGGACTTCCCTGCTCCGTTAGCTCCAATAATACCGTAGCAATTTCCTTGTTGAAACTTGGTGTTTACTTCATCAAATAAAACACGCTTTCCGAACTGTACTGAGAGATTTGATACCGATAACATAGGTTAAAATTTTTGCAAAAGTAAGGAATAGAAATTTC
>CAYFJL010000266.1:0-4223 GCA_964343335.1 uncultured Polaribacter sp.
AAGGCCCCGTAGTTCAACTGAATAGAATATCAGATTTCGGCTCTGAGGGTTGCAGGTTTGAATCCTGCCGGGGTCACGAATAAATAGTTCAAACAGGAAAAACGCCAAGCTTGCTTGAGCGTTTTTCCTGTTTGAACTATTTTCAAAACGGAGCAGGAAGGATGCGCTAGCAATCCTGCTCGGTTTTGATTTTCAAAGCGGAGCTTTGAAAGGAGGAAATTGATTTTTTATAGCCAAGCTAGCTTGAGCGTTTTTCCTGTTTGAACTATTTTCAAAGCGGAGCAGAAAGGATGCGCTAGCAATCCTGCTCGGTTTTGATTTTCAAAGCGGACTTGCCCGCGGCAGGCAGGGCTTTGTTAGGATATGAAATCCTGCCAAACATCATCTGAGAATTTTCCCTTTTTACCATACCATTAATTTTTTATTTAATTCCCCTTATTTTATTTCGCCCATACTGACAATTATCATATTTTGTGAGCCAAAAGATGTCGAATTTTATACTATAATTTAGAAGAAGAATGAGAACAGGAGTACCAGTTTCAGAGATCATGACGAGGAAATTAATCACTCTAAATGTGAAGGATAATTTAAACGAAGCCAAGACAATTTTTGAAGATAACTCCTTACGACATATTCCGATCGTTAGTGATAAAACGATTGTGGGGATGTTGAGTTATTCTGATTTGTTAAAAGTTAGTTATGCAGACGTTTCGGAAGACGACCATAACATTGAAACATTCGTATACGATTGGTTTACCATTCAACAAGTGATGACCAAAAACTTATTTGTGGTATCTCCATCGACAACCGTAAAAGAGGTAGCTGAATTACTCGCTAAAAAAGAGTTTCATGCATTGCCTGTTGTTGAAGATGGTGAGTTAGTGGGTATTGTAACAACCACAGATTTGATAAGTTATTTGGTAAGCCAAATGTAGTTTTTTAGTTAGTGTGGAAGAGGCCTCGAGAGAGGCCTCTTTTTGTTTATTTAACAATCTCTGAACCTTCTTTTTTCCTTAAATAACTTCTTAAAATCCGTTGCACATCCGAATTGTCTTGTTGCGGTTGTAAGTAAAACTGATAATCTTCTGGGGTTTCTAGTTGTTTGGAAACCTCTTTAGGTAGGTGGCCAAATCCTTTGTAACCTCCATTCAGGATCAATGCAAAACCAATTTCATCTTCGGTTCTTCCGCTTTCTTTGATTACAAAATCACCATTATTTAATTGTATTTCGTTTAAGGCCAGGTTCACTCGCTCGTTGTAGGATTCAATAGATTCTTTTCCACAGCAAATACCTTTACATTCCTTAATTTGATGATGAAAACATTGCTTTACATTTTCTTGCAAATGACAATATTTCGGACATAATTCATATTTACTGCATAGGTTTTCTAAGAACATCCGACATGCTGTAACATTATCGAAAGTCACCATCGGATTCAATAAAGCTTTGGTGCTATTATACGCCAAATGACGAATGCCTTTTTGATCTTGATAGCTAAAGATTCCGAAGGCATTACGGCGTCGTTTTTGAGCCGCGTTGTATTTCGGGAATATCTTTTTTATTTCGGCAGATTCTAACAATAGGGCTAATAATTCGCTTCCTGTTTCGGTATAATCGATATGCGCGATTTCCAAACACATGGCCACTTCCTTACGTTTTTTATCGTAAAAGTGACTGATTACGCGTTGTTTGATATTATTGGCCTTACCCACATAGATGATTTCCTTTTTCTCATTTTTGAAGTAATAAACTCCGAAAGTTTCAGGAAGACTGTCCACCACTTCTTTTTTCAATAGCGGAGGTAAGGTGGCTTGTTTGGATCTTGGATTTAAAAAGGAATTGATGACAAACTGATCATCTTTTTCTTGTAACAACTGAAACAATTTCACAGTCGCTTCCACATCACCTTTGGCTCGGTGTCTATCAAATAAGGGGATATCTAGCGCTGCACACAAATTCCCTAAACTATAGGAACGATGACCTGGAATGATCTTTCTTGATAATCGAACGGTACAAAGTTTCTTCCGATTGAAATCAAATCCCAAACTCTGAAATTCACTTTTAATAATATTGTAATCGAAGTTTACATTGTGGGCTACAAAAACAGCATCTGCCGTAATGCTATGAACCTTTTTTGCAATCTCATAAAATTTAGGAGCATGCCGAACCATAGCATCCGTTATACCAGTTAAATTCGTAATAAAAGGCGGAATGTGTTGTTCAGGATTTACCAATGAGGTAAATTCATCTATTACCTTATTTCCGTCATATAAGAAAATGGAAATTTCCGTGATTTTTTGGCCCTTGTAGTTATTGCCCGTCGTTTCTATGTCGACAATCGCATACAACTAGGAAGTCTTACTTTGCTTGGTTCCAATATAAATAGCCAATGCTCCAGACAGGAACATTAAAACGCCGTATAATGCAGAAACAACTGCAAATGACGAATTGTTCAATAGTACTACTGCTACCGTAATTCCCAGTGTCCCATTTTGAATTCCCGATTCAATGGCAATAGACATGCTTCTTTTTGCATTGATCTTGAATAATTTTGCCGAATAGAAGGCAACAAACATCACAATCAAATTTAGAATGACCACAACGAGTCCGGCTTGCTCAAAAGAAGCAGCCAAGGTTTCTCGTTCCTTAATGATCAGTCCGATAATAATGACAATAAGAAGAATACCTGAAGCAATGCGAACAGGTTTAGCCATTTTCAATGCAAATTTCTCTCTATAGTTGCGTACAATCATCCCAATGGAAATCGGAATGATGACAATCAATAGAATTTGTAAAAAGGTTTGCACCACGTCTAATTGAATCATGGTGTCTTGATCTAAAAATTGTTGCAAAGCAAAATTTACGATAAACGGAATCGTAATGATTGTGATAAAACTACTAAACGCTGTGAGTGTGACCGAAAGGGCAGTGTCCGCTTTGGCTAAATGTGATATAAGGTTGGAAGTGGGTCCGCCTGGGCAAGCAGCCAATATCATTAATCCGACTGCAATTTCTGGTTGCAACGGAAAAACGGAAGCAAGAGCAAAAGCAATAATGGGTAATAGGATGATTTGATTCAACAAACCAATAAAAATTGCTTTTGGCTGAATAAATATCCGCTTGAAATCTTCCACAACCAATGATAAACCCATTCCCAACATGATAATCATCAAGGATACGGCTAATATGATTGCAGAAGTTTGATCCATAAATAGTTCTTAGTTTACAATTGATTTTAAATTGGCAATCGTAGCTGGTTGATCGGCGCTTTTAAATACAAAACTTCCAGCTACCAATACATCAGCTCCAGCATCCACCAATGCTTTTGCATTTTTATCGGTAACACCACCGTCAATTTCAATTTTACAATTCGAGTTTGAATTATCAATCATGGCCCGTAGTTGCTTTACCTTCTTGTAAGTGTTTTCAATAAAACTTTGTCCGCCAAAACCTGGATTCACACTCATCAAACATACCAAATCAGTATCCTCAATAATATCTTCTAAAACAGAAACTGGAGTATGCGGATTCAAAGCTATTCCGGCTTTCATTCCTGCTGCTTTTATGGCTTGAAGTGTTCGATGCAAATGAGTGCAAGCTTCATAATGAACGGTAAGCACATCAGAACCTAAATCAGCAAAGGTTTGAATATAACGATCAGGGTCAACAATCATCAAATGAACATCGATGGTCTTTTTTGCATGTGTTGAAATGGCTTTTAAAACTGGCATTCCAAAGGAAATATTCGGAACAAAAAAACCATCCATAATATCAATATGAAACCAGTCAGCCTCTGAAGCATTGACCATTTCAATATCGCGTTGAAGATTGGCAAAATCAGCCGCCAGAATAGAAGGAGCAATAAGCTTTGACATAAAATTAAAATTAGGACTTAAAAATACAGAATCTAAAAAAGAAAACTCCCGATTTGCATCGAGAGTTTTACAGTGTTTTTCATTTTCGTGCTTTGAAGCACTTAGCGATTATCCCAAGTAAGTCATCAAAATTTTACTTCTTGATGTATGCTTTAATCTACGGATGGCTTTCTCTTTAATCTGACGAACGCGCTCACGAGTTAAGTCGAAAGTTTCACCAATTTCTTCTAAGGTCATTGGTTGGTGCTCACCCAATCCGAAGTATAATTTTACAACGTCTGCTTCTCTTGGAGTTAAGGTCTCTAAAGCTCTGTTGATTTCAATACGTAATGATTCGTGTAATAAAG
>CAYFJL010000267.1:0-4212 GCA_964343335.1 uncultured Polaribacter sp.
GGTCGTTTGGATGATATTTCTACTGACGGATTGAATTTGATTGCAGAAATCAGAACCATTTATGATAACTACGGATTCGAAACTGAGATTTTAGCAGCTTCTGTGCGTCATACGATGCACATTATCGACTGTGCGAAAATCGGAGCAGATGTAATGACCGGACCATTAAGTGCTATTTCTGGATTGTTAAAGCATCCATTAACAGACATCGGATTGGCGAAGTTTTTAGCAGATTACAAAAAAGGAAACTAATCCTGTAATACATAAAATTGAATCAGAAAGTAAGTGCTTTATTTACTTTCTGATTTTTTGTTTTTTAAAAGTAGAGTCTTCGTAAATTTGCATTCAAGAAAATGTACCCGAAAAAAGAATTAGCACAATTAGTCATTTCTGCCTGTCGACAGTTCCAAGTCGATACAGTGGTCATTTCCCCGGGTTCTCGAAATGCACCTTTAACCATAGGATTTACCAACCATCCCGAGATTGAAACCATCAGTCTAGTGGATGAGCGTTCGGCAGCCTTTTTTGCCTTGGGAATTGCTCAGCAGAAACAAAAACCAGTAGCCGTGTTATGTACCTCGGGTTCGGCGATGTTGAATTATTATCCTGCAGTAGCGGAGGCATTTTACAGCAATATTCCATTGATTGTTTTATCTGCCGATCGACCGAAACATTTGATCGATATTGGTGACGGTCAAACCATTCGTCAAGAAAACGTGTTTGATAAACACATTTTGTTTTCAGCCAATTTGGTGGAGAACGAGGGATTGAATGCACAACGAGCTCGATTGATTCAGAAGCAAAATCAACAACAAATATCAGAGGCTTTGCAAGCAGCCATTTCACAAAAAGGGCCAGTGCACATCAACATACCTTTTGATGAACCTTTGTATGAAACCGTGGAAGAATTAGAAAGCTTTGAATTTCCGACCATAACATCGAGTTATCTGGATAATAACAATATTGACTATCAAAAACTTGCTCAGATTTGGAAAGGGGCGGAGAAGAAGATGATCTTGGTAGGGGTTAGTTATCCGAATGAAGAATTACACGATTTGATCGATATGCATGCTGATGATCCATCGGTCTTAATTTTGACAGAGACGACTTCCAATTTTCATCATAGCAAAGCCATCAATTCGATTGATCAATTGATATTTTCCTTGACCGAAGAAGAGTTCAAAGAACTTCAACCTGATATATTGGTAACTTTTGGTGGAATGATCGTCTCGAAAAAGATTAAAAAGTTTTTGAGAACCTATCAACCAAAACATCATTGGAATATTGATGAGAAGAAGGCCATGAATACTTTTTTCTGTTTGTCTGAATTTGTACAAACCAATCCCGTTGATTTCTTTTCCAAGTTCAATCCGATGATTGATCAAAAAGAGAATGGGTATCAAGATAAATGGCTGGGATTAAGAGATGACAAGCGTGAGAAACATGCGTCTTATTTGCAAACCATGCCACATTCGGATTTTAAGGTGTTTGAACAGGTTCTGAATAGCCTTCCGAATGACTCGAAATTGCAAATCAGTAATAGTGCCATCATCCGATATGCGCAATTATTTACCATTGATTCATCGATTGAAACCTACTGTAATCGTGGCACAAGCGGAATTGATGGGAGCACCAGCACGGCGATTGGAGCTGCATATGCAAGCGAAAAACCAACAGTATTTATATCTGGTGATTTGAGTTTTTTCTATGATAGCAATGCACTTTGGAACCGACATATTCCCAAGGATTTCCGAATCATCTTGGTGAATAATTCGGGAGGCGGAATTTTTAAAATAATTCCGGGTCCATCTTCCACCAATGCCGAAGCATATTTTGAAACGCCACATTGTTTGACAGCTAAGTATTTGGCAGCCATGCACGGCTTGGAGTATGTGCCTGCCCATACTACAGAATTAGTTGGTGAAGCATTGAAAGATTTTTATGCTCCATCTGAAAAACCAAAGATTCTAGAAATTTTCACGCCAAGTCAAGAAAATGATGCAATTTTGAAGTCTTATTTCAAACACATCGAATAATGGACATCAAAGAAGGCGATCAAGTAAAACTTTTCATCAATAAGGAAACCTCATTGGGGTATTCTGTTGTCATCAACCAGGAATTTGAAGGATTGCTATATCGAAACGAAGTCTTCCAAGATATTGAAGAAGGAATAACGGTTGATGGATATGTTAAGAAGATTCGTGAAGATGGTAAGGTTGATGTTTCCTTACAACCCCAGGGCTTTCGAAAAGTCATTGATAAAGATGTAGTCGCCATCCTAAGCAAATTGAAGGAAAGTCGAGACGGATCGCTACGTTTGACCGATAAGAGCTCACCAGAAGCAATTAAGTTTCAATTGCAAATGAGTAAAAAAGCTTTTAAAAAGGCCATTGGAAATCTTTACAAGCGCAAGATGATTGTGTTAAAAGACGATCGAATCGAACTTAAGAAGTAGTCTTTAGTTTTAAGTCTTTAGTCTTTAGTTGACTGCGATTAGATGAATAGCATAAAAGGTTTTTTAGGGGAACTAGACGATAATGAATTAGCATTTTTTGTTAAGTTCAAATATCACACCTATATGAAACCAACTCAAGAAAAAATACAAGACTATCTTGAAGAGCGAAATTTTAATATTTCAGCTATAGAGACTTTAATTAAAGAAAACCCGAAGGAGAAGTTTACTGATAATAATGAGAGATGTCCGAGATGTTTTTCAGATAAACTGAGAAAAAGAAAAGTTGAATGGACCGCAACGGAAGAGGGTATGGGGCTTGAAGATGAAATAGCAGTTGCCAAAGGATTTGAAAATAAGGCAACTTACAAAAATGAAGTTGTTTGTAATGTTTGCGAGTTCTGGATTAAGGATCCTAACCATGAAAAACCTAAATCAACCTCAAAAAAAATTCTTAACGGAATTTATAAAATATTCAAGGGAGTACTAACAACCAACAATTAAAAACTAAACACTAGGTTCCATCAACCATCAACCAATAACCATTAACCAATAACTGATCAATGATAACTGATAATTGATCACTGTTCACTGATTACTGTCCGCCTAATCTCAAAATATTCTCATAAAACTTATCCGCATTCGGATCAGAAGGATCCATTTTACCATAGCCAATGCGGTAATGTTGAATGGCTTTTTTAATCATTTTTCCTTCTTCGTAATAACGCCCGATGTAGTAATCGCCTAGATGTGAACTAGGAAAAATTTTCAGAATCATTTTCCCAAAGTCCCGGAGATAATCGCCGTTTTCCTTTTCTATGATGATGCTTTCAATGGCAAAAATATCCTGCTCACGAATCCCCAAATTGCTTCCGAATAAGAATTCAATTTCTATGTATTTATTTTCCAAATAAGCAATTGCATCCTCAGGAGATAGGTTTTTGATTTTGTTCTCAAATTCATTCCGAGAAATGGCAGAGTATAATTCGAATACCTTGGTGGTTGCTCGAGAAAGCGCTTCTCCAATCGAAGAGATACTGCTATCCGTCGTAATGTAATCACTGATAATATTGAAGTTCGCAATTTCAAAATCATCCAAATAGGTTTGCAATTGATTTAACAAAGTTTGTCGCTTTGGCGAATAGGTGTTGGAATTATTGATGTACAAATAAAAGGTATTGTCTTCCTTGCCATATCGATCTAGGGCAAAGGACTGCATTTGTTGGGCAATGAAGTCCGAGAAAATCGGATTGATACAAACATAAGCATTGAAAACCGGTGTGGGTTCCTTTAAAAACTGAGCTGCTAAATTGGCCGATGTTCCTGTGCCTACAATGGTTGTAAAGGGAGAAATACGATAGTTTCCTTCCATGTAAAAGGTAACTTCGTCTCTAATGAATTCATAAAACTGACGGTTTTTACCAGTTAATTTTCCAGTGTTTCTATTGAAATAGGTGTCCCCTTGTCGCGTCTCAGCCATGTTGATTCCGACTACAATTTGCTCAGGTGCTTTGTCTTTTGCTGCAAATAATACCGCATTTCCTACATAGGAGTCAAAAAGAAATTCGGCATCCAAAACAATCGCAAGCGGATAGTTTTTTACCGAGTCGGTGTCATAGCTCTTCGGAAGGTAAATTTTAATATCTCGGGTTGTTTCTAAAAAATCAGATTCAATAGATTTCTCTAAAATCTGCTGACCTAGAACGGTTGAGCAAGAAAAAAGAAATATGATGAGTACATTTTTTAACATAGGGCGATTG
>CAYFJL010000268.1:0-4180 GCA_964343335.1 uncultured Polaribacter sp.
TATAAATCGTTCCATCGATTTTTAATGGAACTCAACGGACAGAATTCGACTTTTTGAAGGAAGAAATTGAAATTATTATCAATAAACCACTCCATATCAAAAGTGCTTGATTTTTAATTGTATATATCCCAATCTTTAGACCAAGTCCGGTCCATTTTTAGTTAAAGATTTACACTTATCATAATCAAATAGCCTAGTTCATGAATTCATTTTAGGGCCTGTTGGCAACCGTTATTTTCCCATTCCGCCATCCTTTGGGTAGATGTAGGTCCATTCCTGTTTCATTTTCAACATCTATCAATTCATTCCTAAGGTCAATGCTTCTTAATCCAATATTGGCTCTATTTTTATTTACAGTTTCAAGAACTGTATCGTCTGGAATGGCCCCAAGAAATCCATAGGATGTCAACTCATGATCATGTAAACCAGCAATTCTCCAGTCTTCTATTTGAGCTAATTCATATGGGGATATTTCACCTTGCTTCAATGCATTCAATAATTTTGGTTTTAATTGAGCATATATTGTGTCTTTCGAGTTGTATTTCACTGATATTGAATTGTGATGACTTAAAATCACCGAGCCCCATAGGTTATTCCCAATAAGTCGTTCACCTGGATAACCGTACTCATTTAAAATTTGCTCCAGTTTCTCAAGTTGTTGTTCGCTATGAGGAGCAAACTTTTTTTGAGAATACCTCCTTTTGGCCTTTTGTCCAATTCTAAGTAATGCCCCAAATGCTTTTTTCTGGTCTTTTTTGAACATTTCATGGACTTGTTCTTTTACCTGAAAGTTTATTTTGGATAGGTAGGTTTTGTGAAGGGAATCATATGCTGACATAAGTTTAGCCCATTCCGGTTGTTCCCTTAAAGATTGCAAATTTTTATTCTTGTTGATGCTTTCCAATGACCAACCAGCCTTGATTCCCAGCCTTACAAAATTCAACCCTGATTTATAATCGTTATCATATGCGCTGAGTTCAGTAGCAACTTTGATATCTCTTAGAAATAAGAAATTAAATTGATTGAAAAGAGAATCAAATTTATTAATTGCAGAAGTGTATTTTCCTTCAACAATTAGCTCTTCACATTCAATTACTTTCGAATGGTAGTTCATGTAGTTTTCTTGGGCATTACTCTTAGTGGAAACTAAAAAATGGCCTATTAGAACAAGGGTTAGGGAAAATTTTTTCATCAAACAGGAGATTGTATTTTTTGGTTAAATGGTTGTCAACGGTTTCGGCTATGGGTGTTGCGTGGTTTAGTGGTTAACTCAGCAACTTCTTCACTTATTCCCCACCATATTTTACAGGTATTCCGGCACTTTTGGATTCTATGGTCCATAAGAGACTGACTATCCACCATCGATCGCCATAATATGTTAATTGATAGCTGTTTATTCCTTTTTCTTCAGCTCCCTCAGAGTCCTTGCCATAAAAAGTCTGGAATACTTGGGCAATTCCATTGTATTGATCAACAACTTTATGAATTTCTTTTTCAAGATATCCTTGTTCATAGTAAGGATCTTTCAAGAGGATGAGGAAATCATTAAGTGATACGGTTTCAGCATTTGTAACATCAGCAACTGTAAATATGGCCGATGGATGAAATAAGTTCCTAATTGCTATAGTATCCATTTTCTCGCCCTTTTCGATGGTTATTTGATCAAGTAGTTCATCGATAATTCCGTTAATGGATTTAACGGTAACATCAGTTTTTTCTTGAGCTATGGAACTAATTGAAGCGGTCAAGAAAATTATTGTGCAAAGAAAATGTTTCATATTGTGTTTATTTATTGTTGCTAACTTGATTATATGGGTATAAAATACATCTATATACACCAAAAAAAGGAATGTAATCAATCAATTTAATCTTGGTTTTATTATTTTCGGTTATAACAAGTAGGCAACCGACCTTATTACTTAAGTCTCTCTATTATCATTGATGTAAAGTAGTTGATTCCCGTTTTTATACAACTTTCATCAACAGCAAAATTTGGTGAATGAGGCATGGAAACTATTCCTTTTTCAAAATTTGATGCACCCAATAAAAAATAGACTCCCGGAATTTCACGTTGAAACAGTGCAAAATCATCCCCACGTCCGTCAGGTATAGCTCCATAAAGGGGGAGAACGTGTTCATTTCCGTAAATCTTACTTATTGTAGGTATGGTCAATGAAGTTAATCGTTCATCATTAAGCACTAGCGCTGTCTCATAATAAAATGAACTATTTAAAAATTGATCTGAATAGTCCGATCCTTTAAATTTCTTTTTTATTTGACTTAAAAGAAAGTCTAATTGAGTTTCCTTTTCAGCACTTAGATAGGCCCTAATTGTAATCTTCTTATCACTTTCTTTAACAGCAATATTTGAATCAACGGTAATATAATCCTTAAATATGGTATTTGGATTTCCCAATCCTATATTGGGGTCCAATAGATTTTTATTGTCCCAGAATTCACTTTCAGGTGAAACATTTTGAAGATGTAAAAAAAGCTCTTTCGTAAACTGAATAAGAGCCGTTTTCTCCTTTGTGTTTTTTAAGGTAATTTGAATTCCCTTATAGTCTGCATAAGGGTTTCTTGCTTTGGTAGTAACAATCCCCTCAGACATAGGTGCAATGTGTAATGCATAAATTTCTTCTGGGTCTATACTATTGAGCAGGCCATGATCAAGCATGGCTTTTGCCCCCGCCAAATTTTCTTCTGATGGTTGAAAGATGAAGTAAATAGTTCCTGTAAGGCTTTCTTTTAAACTTGTTAAAACATTAGCTATCCCAAGTGCAATAGTTGTATGTACATCGTGTCCACAAATATGTCTTACACCTTTAATTTTTGATGAAAAATCGACAACATCGGGATGGTCGGAAGCAAGGGCATCAATATCTGCTCTCCAAGCAATATGCTTTCCTTTCTTACCAGTTTTTAAGATTCCAAGGACTCCATGACCACCTATTCCAGTTTTAACTTCAAGGCCCAAGGATAAAAGGTATTCAGCAATCTTTTTGGAAGTTCTTTTCTCTTGCCCTGACACTTCGGGATTGGTATGAAAGTCCCTGCGAATTTTTACAAAGCTATCGAAAATTTTGTCGGTTCGCTCTTGGACTTTCAAATGTGTGGATGGTTCAACAGTTGTATTTTGGCCACTGGAAACAAGTCCAAAAAAGAGGAATTGAGTAATTAAGGCTGTTTTGGTTATTTTATTATTTGAAGTCATTTTTACAATATTATGGAACTAACTATTGCAAAAATGAAACATCATCGGCTTTTCTACCTGACACATTTGTGACAAAATCATTTTTTGGCGATCTTACTCCGTATTCTGCTCAATGATTGCCGTTCTATACCCAAGTACGTTGCTAAATGCGTTAAACTAATTCTGTTTACAAGGTCTGGGTTTCGGTCTATAAAATTCAAGTAACGCTCTTCAGCTGTCTCAAACAAAAGACTTTCTACCCTGTCGGTTTGCACGGTCAAAACATATTCGGCTATCAACCTACCATACCTTTCACTTGTTTTAAATTTACCGTACCCTTCTTGAATTTTATCATATGGCAATTTTATGATTACCGATGGCTCAAGACATTCGATAAAATACTTTGATGGTTTTTGCCTTATGAATGCGGGATAATCTGTGGCATAGTTATTTTCAATTATAAAACCCGTTGTTATTTTGTTTCCTTTTTCATTGACGTAGTATCTTCTCAAAAGTCCCTTGCAAACAAATCCCACTTCCTTTTGAACCTCCCCGCTTTTAAATAAAAATTCTTTTTTGCCATACTTTTCTATAATAAGATATGAGGAAATGAAAGTTAGTTCCTCCGAGCTCAAATCAGGAAATTGTTCTAGGTAAGATTTGATATAAACCTTAAACTCTTGCTCCATTCGGGATGTTTCTTTAGCTTATTACCAATGTATGGCTGAACAAAGTTACGTTCAGTCCGTAGCGTATTTATAATTTAATTATTTAAGACAATTATATACTCAAGAGTAACACACAAGATACTTCCATACAATTTACAATTAATACGTTCGATTAATGTAATTTAAAGAATTACACTTAATATATAAGCAAACAAATATAATATATCGCTCTGTATAAGAGAAAAGACAAACTGTTCCTGATGTTTGTAGTTACCCCAGTCTTTAGGACAGCTTTCTTTCAAATTTAGATAAATATTCA
>CAYFJL010000269.1:0-4155 GCA_964343335.1 uncultured Polaribacter sp.
TTTATTTATTTCTTATTGGGCTTATGGTTTTGTCCTGTAAAACCAACAAAAAAGAAAACCAACAAACTTCAGAAAACAGAGATAGCATTCCGAATGTCTATCCAGAAGAAAGACACTTCAAAAGTTTAAAACAAATCACCTTTGGAGGTGACAATGCAGAGGCCTATTGGAGCTTCGATGATAAGCAATTGGTTTTCCAATCAAACTATAAAAATTGGAATGTAGGTTGTGATCAAATGTTTTTGATGAATGCTGATGAAACGTTTAAAGATAAAATGCCACCGATGATTTCAACCGGTAAAGGAAGAACCACTTGTGCGTATTTTATGCCAGATAACAAACATATTTTATATGCTTCTACTCATTTAGAACAAGATGAATGTCCGGATGCTCCACTTCGAAAGAATGGAAAATACGTTTGGCCTATTTATGATAGCTATGACATTTTTGTAGCAGATTTAGAGGGAAATATCGTGAAACAATTAACCACTGAAAAAGGGTACGATGCCGAAGCCACGGTTTCTCCAAAAGGAGATAAAATTGTTTTTACATCAACTAGAAGTGGTGATATCGAACTATACACAATGAATCTTGATGGCTCAGACGTGAAGCAAATTACAGATCAATTGGGTTACGACGGTGGTGCTTTTTTCTCACCGGACGGAACCAAGATTATTTTTCGTTCCTCAAGACCAAAGACAGAAGAAGAAATTAAGAACTATAAAGATTTATTAGCTCAAGGATTGGTTGAACCAACGGAAATGGAGCTATACATTTGTAATGCTGATGGATCAGATTTAAAACAGTTAACCGATTTAGGAAATGCGAACTGGAGTCCGTTTTTTCATCCATCAGGAAAGAAAATCTTGTTCTCTTCAAATTTTGAGGCGGAAAGAGGTTTTCCATTCAACTTGTATATGATCGACATCGATGGTAAAAACTTGGAAAGAGTAACGCATGGGGAAACCTTTGATGCCTTTCCAGTATTTTCAAATGATGGGAAGAAATTAATTTTCTCTTCCAACCGAAATAACGGTGGAGGACGAGATACCAATTTGTTTATTGCGGAGTGGCAAGACTAAATTATGGCCTGGAGTCGAAAAAAAATTGTTGAAAATATTGAAGATTTGATGCGTAGCAAGTTCACGCATCCAAAAGACGCTTTTGATTATTATGATCAAAACCTGGATGGAGAACTTGATAAAGACGATTTTAAACGACTGTTAAAAGAAGCCAAAGTGAGTCCGATTATTCGTGGTTTGGTGGCAGAGTTTATGATTCAAACTTTTGATGCCAATGAAGACGGAACGGTAAATTGGGATGAGTTTCAAACTGCCATTGGCGAGACTGATTTAAAATAAGAACAATTTGAATTCAACGGCCGAAAAGCCTTAATTTGTAACTAATCAATTAATTATCTTTGCATACGCTTTTTAGAAGATAGATAGAGGAATGAAGAATATTAGGAACTTTTGTATTATAGCTCATATTGATCACGGTAAAAGTACGCTTGCAGATCGCCTGTTGGATTATACAGGATCGGTTACCGATCGTGAAAAGCAAGATCAGTTGCTAGACAATATGGATTTAGAACGAGAGCGAGGTATTACCATTAAGTCGCATGCGATTCAAATGGATTATACCCAAGATGGTGAACAATACATTTTGAACCTGATTGACACTCCGGGTCACGTAGATTTTTCTTACGAGGTATCGAGATCTATTGCGGCTTGCGAGGGTGCCTTGTTAATTGTTGATGCGGCACAAAGCATTCAAGCACAAACCATATCCAACCTTTATTTGGCTTTGGAGAACGATTTGGAAATTATTCCGGTTTTAAACAAAGTTGATTTGCCAAGCGCCAATCCAGAAGAAGTAACTGACGATATTGTAGACCTTTTAGGTTGTGATCCAGAAGAGGTAATTCCGGCAAGTGGAAAAACTGGATTTGGAGTTGATAAAATATTGGAGGCGATTATTGAGCGTATTCCGGCTCCGAAAGGGAATCCGAATGCACCGTTGAAAGCATTGATTTTTGATTCAGTTTATAATTCCTATCGTGGAATTGAAACCTACTTTAGAGTGATTGATGGTTCGATTAAAAAGAATCAGCAAATTAAGTTCATGGCCACCAATAAGATGTATGGTGCCGATGAAGTAGGGACATTAAAATTGAATCAGGTTGTTAGAAAGGAAATTCAAACGGGTGATGTAGGCTATCTGATCACTGGAATCAAAACAGCGAAAGAAGTAAAGGTTGGAGATACCATTACTGATGCGAAAGAACCAACCGAAAACAGAATTGAAGGTTTTGAGGATGTAAAGCCCATGGTGTTTGCTGGAATTTATCCTGTGGATACAGAGGATTACGAAGAGTTAAGAGCATCGATGGAGAAACTTCAATTGAACGATGCTTCCTTGGTGTTTCAGCCAGAAAGTTCAGCTGCCTTAGGATTCGGATTCCGTTGTGGATTCTTAGGAATGCTACACATGGAGATTATTCAAGAACGTTTGGAACGGGAATTCAATATGACGGTCATTACTACAGTACCTAACGTATCCTATCATGCCTATACCAAGAAAGAACCCGATACAACCATCATTGTAAATAATCCTTCCGATTTACCAGATCCTTCCAAATTGGATCACGTAGAAGAACCTTATATCAAGGCATCTATCATTACTAAAGCCGATTATGTAGGGCAGGTGATGAGTCTTTGTATTGAGAAAAGAGGGCAGATTGTCAATCAGACTTATTTGACCACGCAACGTGTTGAATTGATTTTCGACATGCCATTAGCTGAGATTGTATTTGACTTTTACGATCGATTGAAAACCGTATCAAGAGGATATGCTTCCTTCGATTATAATCCGATCGGAATGCGTAAATCGAAATTGGTTCGAGTAGATATGCTATTAAATGGTCAATCTGTAGATGCACTTTCGGCTTTACTACATGCCGATAATGCCTATACCATTGGAAAGCGAATTTGTGAGAAGTTAAAAGAATTAATTCCTAGACAACAATTCGATATTCCGATTCAAGCTGCTATTGGTGCCAAGATAATCGCCAGAGAAACGGTGAAAGCCTTACGAAAAGATGTAACAGCAAAATGTTATGGAGGTGATATTTCTCGTAAACGAAAGCTATTGGAAAAACAAAAGAAAGGAAAGAAAAGAATGCGACAAGTAGGAAATGTAGAAATTCCGCAACAAGCATTCATGGCCGTTCTGAAGTTGAACGATTAAATAAACAAGAACATAAAAAAGCCGAAAGATTTTCTTTCGGCTTTTTTAATGGCTAAAACTCATTCACCATTCAACCATTAATTTATTAAGTTATTATCTTATTGAGTTATTAGTCTCAGTCTCTTCCACCTAATACTTGTAGTCCCCAGTACAATAACATTGCTAGAGAACCTAGGGCAGCAACCAGATAGGTTCGAGCGGCCCATTTTAAAGCATCTTTTGATCCCGCAAATTCTTCTTGAGACACCATATTTTTATTTCGCAACCAAGCCAAGGCTCTATTGCTCGCATCGTATTCAACAGGCAAAGTGATAAAACTGAATAAAGTAGCCAAGGCCATAAAGAACAATCCGGCTAGGGCAATGAAGAATCCGATTCCCGCATCACCTGAAGCAGCACCTAAAATTAATCCACCTATAACCAACCATTGCGAGAATCTAGAAGAGATACTCACTACGGGAACCAGTCTAGATCTCATGGTCAACCATTCGTAAGCTTGTGCATGTTGTACGGCGTGTCCAACTTCATGAGCGGCAACCGCAGCTGCTGCAGCGTTACGCTGGTTGTAAACAGCTTCACTTAGGTTTACGGTCTTATCTTTCGGATTGTAATGATCGGTAAGTCTTCCTGGTGTCGAGATTACTTCTACATCGGTGATGCCATGATCCATCAACATTTTTTCGGCGATTTCGGCACCACTCATTTCGTTTCGTAGGGAAATCTTTGAATACTTTTTAAACTTTCTTTGGAGTGTGTTGCTAACTACCCAGCTAGCAAGGGCAATGACTCCGATTAAAATATAAAACATAGCTTTAAATTATGATTCTTGTTTTCTAATTTGTCTCTAAATTTACAACATAAAGTATTCCATTTTATTTTGTGGGATGAAAAATGACAAAATGACAA
>CAYFJL010000270.1:0-4146 GCA_964343335.1 uncultured Polaribacter sp.
ATCAAGAAAAGCAATTAAATCATGGAAAGCATCATGAAGAAAACCAAACTCAATACAATCGCGGACGCCATAAACGACGTTCGTAACGGAAAAGTAATCATTGTTGTCGATGATGAGAATAGGGAAAACGAGGGTGATTTTCTTGCAGCTGCCGGAATGGTGACTCCAGAGATGATCAATTTTATGGCCACTCATGGTCGTGGATTGATTTGTACACCTTTAACCGAAAAACGATGCAAAGAGTTGGAATTGGATATGATGGTGAACAACAATACCGATCCCATGGAGACCGCTTTTACCGTGTCAGTAGACTTAAGAGGAAAAGGTGTGACCACTGGTATTTCGGCTTCAGACCGCGCATTGACCATCAAGGCATTGGTTGATCAAGGCACCAAACCTTACGACCTTGCAAGACCTGGCCATATATTTCCACTAAAGGCGAAAGAAGGCGGAGTTCTAAGAAGAACTGGTCATACAGAGGCTGCGATTGACTTTGCACGATTGGCTGGCTTACAACCAGCGGGAGTTATCGTAGAAATTATGAACGAAGATGGAACCATGGCCCGATTGCCGCAATTATTTGAGGTTGCTGAAAAATTCGATATCAAGATTGTATCCATTGAAGACTTGGTTGCCTACAGAATGGAGCACGATTCATTGATTGAGAAGAAAGAAGACTTTGATATTGAAACGCGCTTTGGAAAGTTTAGGCTACGTGCTTACGAACAAACGACCAATCAACAAATTCACCTTGCATTAACCAAAGGAAATTGGTCACCCAATGAAGAAGTGTTAACTCGAGTGAATTCTACTTCCGTAAACAATGATATTTTGGGAACCTTAACCAATAATGCTGACAAGAAGCTAGACATGATGTTTCAAAAAGTAAATGAAGAAGGACGCGGAGCCATCTTATTCATCAACCAGCATCATCAGTCTAAAAACTTGTTAGGTCGATTGAAAACCTTAAAAGAGAATCAAGCAAACGGAATTATCAAGGCTCCTGCAGTGACCATGGATAATAAAGATTTCGGAATCGGTGCTCAAATTTTACACGACTTGAATATCAGCAAGATCAAGCTTATGACCAACACTCGACAAACCAGAAGAGTGGGTATGATCGGATACGGATTGGAAATCGTTGATTACGTAACTTACTAGAGGTTTATTTTTGTTTGCGCACTGAGTTCAACAGGAGTTTCTCCTTGTTGGAATAATCGTGCGGTATGTGGTCCTCGAAGTACAATTTCCTCACCAGATACTTCCAACCAACTACCTTCTCGGAGTCCTAAAACAGGTGTTTCATTGTAAATATGAAATTCCTTGATTCGAGTTTCCCTGGTTTCACCCATATGTGTCGAACCCTCAACTGGATCTAAGTAATGCGCATTAATATTGAAGGGAATCAAGGAAAGGGTATCATAGCTGGGTGGATAAACGATAGGCATGTCATTGGTGTTCATCATGGTTACCCCACAAATATTACTACCTGCGCTCGTACCAAGATATGGAGTACCGTTTTCCACAGCATTTTTCAGCACATATATCAATCCATTTTTATAGAGTTGATTCACCAATTCAAAAGTGTTACCACCCCCAGTAAAAATTCCTTGAGCTTCTGAAACCGCTTTTCTTGGATTTTTAAACTCGTGGATCCCTTTTACCTGAATTCCGATGGATTCGAAAGGTTTGGCAACCTTTGCTGTATATTCATCATAGGTGATACCGCTGGGTCTGGCATAAGGAATAAAAAGTAATTGTTTAATGTCTTTGAAATATTCCTTTAAAGTGGGTAACAGATATTCCAAAGGTCCGCTACCATACACTGTTGAAGTACTAGCAACAATCATTTTTTTCATACCACAAAAATACTTTATTCTGACCTGATTTTAGGCCTAAGATTAACAAAAGTTTAAAAGGTCATTGGCAATTTTTTAGGAGAGGTATTGGCTTTCTTTGTTTCACCTGAATTCAATCAATGAACCAAAAAATTACTTGCTTCTTTTTTCTACTCCTTAGCACGACCCTTTTATCTCAAATCAAAATAAAAGGAACTGTCGTAGATAGTTTAGGTGTTATTTCTGATGCTCATATTGTAAACCTAAAAACCAAAAAAGGCACGGTTACCAATAGTAATGGTGAGTTTGAACTTGTGGTCTCATTAGGCGATGAAATCGAAATAACTTCCATCCAGCATCAAACCGAAATTGCAACGGTTGCCAATATCACCTTGAGGACCAAAGAAATGAAAATCACGCTTAAGATCAAGACCTACGAATTGAAAGAGTTTCAATTGAAAAAAACCGATTTGATTGGGAGCCTCGGCATCGATGTAAAAGATGTTCCCGAAAGTCGGTATCCCAAGATTGATGCGGTAAGCTTAGGGCTTCCCTTTGCAGGGCAAAGAAAATTAACGCAAATTGAGCGAAAAATCAGAACGGCAACCTCAGCTTCAGGTGGTATCCCCTTGGATTTATTTTTAAATGTGATGTCCGGTCGATTAAGAAAATTGAAGGAAGAACAACAGGTAATCGCAGAAAATAGTGATGTGGATTTTATGTATGAGAATTACCGTTTTTTTATCCAAGATTACTACGGAATCAAAAAAGACGATTTGTACCGTTTTCTGTATTTCTGTGTTAGTGATCCGACCTATTCAAGATATAGTCTAAAAAACGAGCTTAAAATGATAAATTTTCTTAAATTAATGTCATCAAAGTTTTTAGCAATAAAGCGCTCGAATGAATAGAAAATTACCCGCACTTCCATCCCTCTTATTTTTAGTCATCTTTTTTAATTTTACGGCAACTTTCGGTCAAAGTAAAAAGCTCATTTATGGAAATGTGCGAGATTCTATCGGTGCCGTAAAAGATGTGAACATTTTGAATATCAGTAATAAGGTTGGAACTGTATCCAATAGGGATGGATACTTTAGAATCTTAGCGCGACCTGGAGATACCATACAGTTTACATCGGTACAACACCTGACACAACGAATCAAAATTTCAGACTTTTTATTCAAAGAAGGGAACCTTACGATTTTCTTATTGACAAAAACCTATCAGCTAGATGAATTCGAATTAAAAAGAACAGAACTCGTTGGTCGATTGGGTATTGATATCGCAAAGGTCACCAAAGACAAAAGAGATTCTATTCTTCGAAGTTTAATGGATTTCTCGGATATAGACATGAATGCAAAAGTAGCCGACGATTGGATTGATCAACGCGTGCGACCAGAACTTGTAGATACCGATCCGATTAATAATTTCTTCACGGCTGGTGCAGCTGTTTACATTCCTTTTAAGTATTCTGAGAAATTATGGCGTTTACGACGAGAATTAGATTACCGCAAATCTTTTCCGTATAAAATTTTAGTGGACTTAGGTGAAACCTTCTTTTTTGAGGAACTTGAAATTCCGGTTGAACGCTATTTTCATTTTCTAGAGTACTGTAATCCATTAGGAATTGAAAAATTATACCTCAAGAAAAACTATCTAAAGGTGATCGAAATTTTACGAGCTGAAAGCAAAAGCTATTTAAAACTCATCAAAAAAGAGTAAATTCGCTTTTTATTTTTTGCAGCTTCAATGAAAGGCAAATTCATTAGTATCTTATTTATTTCACTGGTATTGAGCGCGTTTAGTGTTCACAAATACTACTTAAGCCTTACCCAGATAAAATTCAAAGAAGAGCAGAAATCTGTCCAAATCATCATTAATGTCTTTATGGATGATATCGAATTGGCCCTTAATAAAGACTATGATATTGATTTAAAACTTACCACAAAACTAGAACTCAAGGACAATGACGTTTATTTTGAGAAGTACCTTAAAAAGAAGCTAGAGTTCAAGATTAATGGTGAATCCAAAGCATACAATTACCTTGGTAAAGAATATGACGGTGATCTGGTGTTTTTCTATTTGGAAATAGAGAATATCGAATCCGTTAATTCTATTGAGGTGAAGAATAAAATACTAACCTTCCATTTTCCTACCCAACAAAACCTAGTTAAATCGAAGGTTGGCGACAAGAATAAAAGCGTTTTATTAACGAAAGAAAAAGATTCAAGCATTTTAAACTACAATTAAACACTACACTAACTATGAAACAAAAGTTTTTCAATCTATTTCTAGTATTGATGTTTAC
>CAYFJL010000271.1:0-4124 GCA_964343335.1 uncultured Polaribacter sp.
GTTGAAGAGTTGGTTGCAAATGGTAAAAAGCTTGATGTGTGCATAGAAGTTTGTGACGGTCTTTACACCAAAATATTTGCACGTGAAAAAGCTAAGGATTTAGGTATACCTGTTGTTATGAATTCAAGTGATCGGGGAACTACTGATGTTGAAAGGTATGACCTTGATTCAAGTCTTCCATTGTTACATGGTTTAATAGATCACCTGGATCTTTCCAAGGTGAAAGAAGCAAAAACAAATGAAGAGAAAGTCCCATATCTACTTCCAATGCTGGGGGTTGAATCTTCATCGTCACGTCTAAAAGCTTCTATGTTGGAAATCCAGGAGACGATCACTACTTGGCCACAACTAGCCTCTGGAGTCGTTTTTGGAGGAGGAATTTGCACTGATGTTTGCAGACGAATACTGTTAGATCAATTCACTAAATCAGGTCGCTACTTTGTAGATACTGAACAAGCTATTAATGATGAGGTTGAAGATTATATATCGTTGCAAAAACAGAAAACAGAAACCATTGAGCAAACACCAAATACGGGCTTGGAAGACTACGAAAATGAACTTGCAGCAGCAATTGATCAACTTAAATTAGGAGAATTAGAGTCCAATGTAATTGAGCCATCGGAGGACGAATTAAACTCAATTGTAGAGGCAGCAATATTAGCTCCTTCTGCCGGAAATAATCAACCCTGGAAATGGATTTATAAAAATAAGAGACTCTTTTTTATTTATGATAAGGAAAGAGGTAACTCTATATTGAATTACAAAAACACAGTCGCAAAGGTAGGAATGGGTGCAGCTGCAGAAAATGTTATTCTAAAAGCGAATGAGCTCGGTTATGAAGTCATATTAAATAAGTTCCCTTTACCATCATTTTCAGATTTATACGCAATTTTTAGTTTTTGTAAAGAAAAAACTTCGAACACAGAGAAAAAGGATCGATTTGGTTTGGTTGATGCGGTCGACCATCGTGTAACTAATCGGAATAATCAAGAACGTTTGGAATTAAAGCCGAACGATGCACATTACTTAAAACAATTAGCTGAACAAGTTCCAGGTGCAAAACTGAAGTTATTTACCGAAACAGCAGTTTTGGATGAACTAAAGGAGATTATCGCGGAAATCGATTGGATTATTATGACATGTAAGACTTCACATGATCAGTTTATGAATGAATTGCGCTGGAATACAAAAGAGGTTGAAGCAACAAGAGATGGAATAGATATTAAAACACTTGATATATCACCAACGGAAAAAGCTGGATTACAGGTTGCAAGAGATTGGAAGGTCGTCGAGCATGTTAAAAAATGGGGGTTGGGTAGGGAGTTTGGTAAAATGTCGAGAGACGCAATAAATTCGAGCTCTGCTGTAGGACTCTTAACAATGGACAAGGGTAGTCCGAATCCATATTTTGATGGTGGAAGAGCCATTCAAAAAATATGGTTAGGAGCAACGCAAAAAGGAGTTTCTTTTCAACCAATGTCAGGATCTACATTTATTTCAGAGAGAATTACAGATGATGATTTTTCAGACTTTTATGAGTATAGAGATAGGATCATTTATCTTTTTGAAAGAATGAAAAGAATATGTGAAATTGAGGCGGGAGAAATGGATGTATTTCTTTTTAGGTTGAGTTATGCCGACAAGCCTGAAGTAAGGTCGTTAAGGCGTAAAATTGAAGATGTATTTACTCAAGATGGATAAGGATTATAAATTAAAGGTTTTTGCTTTCCGGGCTATCGATAATCCAGAATTATGTATGGAATATTTATACGGTCATAAAAAAGTTTTGATTGATCATGGCATTGAGAATGTAACAACAAATAATAACCTATGGCTTCACAATCCTCATGTTTATTGTGTTGTTGCCAGAAATTTAGTGTCGAAGGAGCTAATTGGGGGTGTTCGTATACAGGTTGCAGATGGAATTCATCCTCTACCAGTTGAAGAAGCAATTGGAGAGATGGATCCTAAAATTCATGAAAAGGTGGATTGGTATGCAAGAAATGGTGGTATCGGAGAGTCTTGTGGATTGTGGATTTCAAAGTCGGCGAAAGGTGTAGGAGTAAGTCGATATTTAATGCGAGCCTCAGTTGCATCCGCGAGTCAAATTAGATTTGGAACTATGTTGGGAATATGTGCGGGCTATACTTTAAAACTATTTGGTGAAATAGGATTTGTAATAGATAGGGAGTTAGGTGATAAAGGGAATTTCCCATATCCAAATCATAAGTATATAGCTCATGTAATTGGTATATTAAATGCAATAACCATTGAGACTGCTAACAAAGAGGATAAAGATGTAATGCTTGATTTTAGAGAAAGACCAATCCAAAATCGTATAGAAAAAAACAAGAATATTACTTCAGAAATCTTATACGAGTTGTTGTACGATAAAATATCTGAATTAGAATATAAGAAATTAGATAATAACAGTTAATGTTCATAGAGTGCATATCAGGTTATTACCCATATTAGTTTTATTATTCCTACCGATTTTAGCATGTGCCGATAATGGATTTGTTATCAACAAGTATAATCTTGATAAGAATAAGACTATTGGAAAACACATTCAGTTCTATGAAGATGTTGATAACAGGTATAATATTAATTCCATTAAAGATTTAGACTTTAAGGAATCGCATACCGATGTTCCGAATTTTGGAATGACTAATTCAACAATCTGGCTTAGAATAACTTTAAAGAATAATTCTGACGAGTCTAGCTTTTTACTCAACTTATCCCAACCGCTATTAGATCAGGTAACCTTCTATTCTCCCCTAAGGAAAAGTAAGGGATACAATGTTTCGAAAACAGGAGAATCCCTTACTTTTAATCATAGGAAATATGATGACCCTAGCTTTTTGTTCGATGTTAATTTGCCACCTGGGAAATCAGCTGTTTACTATATCAAAATATCGAGTAAAGAATCGATACAAATCCCATTAAAGATCGGGAGTAAGAACAGTATACTTGATGAGATTAAAACCAAAGGAATTCTTTCCGGTATATACGTAGGAGTAATGCTGGTAATGATCCTATATAATCTATTTATTTATTATTCAGTCAAGGACAAAAGCTACATCTACTATGTTATTTATATATCAATTGTTCTTTTGACTCAAACGATTCTGCAAGGTTATCCTTTCCAATATTTATGGCCAAACAGTCCAACAATTAGTCAATATAGTTTCTTTATTGTTCCAATAATCGTGGGAGTAGTTTCTCTGGGTTTTATGAATGTCTTTTTAAAAACAGAGCGACACGCACCCAAACTATTCAGACTGTCATATATTGTTTCTATCCCCTATCTTGTTGCGTTTTTATTCGCGCTTTTTGGAAGGTTTGAAATCAGCTTACCATTGATGGAGGCAAGTGCTGGAATTGTCTCTTCATTTATGCTTTATTCGAGTATAGTAATATTGAGAAGGGGCTACAGTCCCGCCAAATACTTCATCGTTGCATGGTCTGTTTTCCTGTGCGGGGTGATTATCTATATCCTAAAGGACTTCGGCATTCTGCCGTTCAATGATTTCACTAGGTATACGATGCACATTGGTTCTGGAATAGAAACAATTCTACTCTCTTTTGCACTTGCAGCTCGAATCAACATTTACAAAAAAGAACGATTGATGGCCGTGCAAGAGAAGGAAGAAGTTCTAAGAAAACAGAATGTGTTATTAGAACAAAAAGTTGAAGAACGGACAAAAGAACTGAATGAAACTTTGGATAAATTAAAGAATACACAAGTTCAGCTGGTGGAATCTGAAAAGATGTCTTCTTTGGGTCAATTGACCGCAGGTGTGGCGCATGAAATCAATAATCCAATTAATTTCGTTTCTTCGAATGTTGGCCCTTTAAGACAAGACATAGATGACATTGAGGCAATTCTGAAGAAATACGATGAGCTAACTGTAGAAAATGTTTCTGAAAAACTAAAAGAAGTTGAACGGCTCAAGCAAGAACTAGACTACAATTATTTAAAGACAGAGTTAGCAAGTATTGTAGACGGTATTGAGGATGGAGCAATACGTACAACTGAGATTGTTAAGGGGCTTAGAAACTTTTCCAGACTGGACGAGAATGAATTAAAGAAAGCAGATATTAACTCGGGGATAGAGTCATCT
>CAYFJL010000272.1:0-4104 GCA_964343335.1 uncultured Polaribacter sp.
GGACAATGACTTATAGTTACAGTGTCAAGTCCATGGGGAGTTGTCTGGGTTAGTATGAAACCCAGCAATTACAACTAATTAGTGTGGTGTTCTGTTATTGTTCCCCGACGTGTTTCTTATAGAATTTCCAAACTTCTTTAGCCACGTTTCGGCCCAGTTCAAGCCCTTCTACGTTATCAGCTTGTATGTGGTAACCGCCAAGCACTCTTGATATACCGGCCATTTCGGCGGTTTCAGTAAACGTTGGAAATTCTAAAGTAATGGTATCCCCTAAATTATCCGGTTCCGTCATGGCTCCTGCCACCAATTGTGCGCTAGAACCAAATTCATCACTACCGGTCCAAAGTTTTAGGGCTTCCCCGCATCCTCCGCTAATGGTGCTGTGCCCAGAAACATAACTTGGAAATGGTGGGCACAAAAATGTCTCTGGAGAGTAGGGTCTCCATTGGGTCCCGTCCATTTCAATCATTCCTTTTCCCTCTCCTCCCCAAGCTTTTATTTTTTGATTCTCGTAATATTCGTGAACCAACGCGTAGGGTCTTGCATAATCATAATACATTTTTGAGTCCCACGAGGCAATAAATGCGTCCATGGCCACAACTTGGTTGTAGAAATACATTTTTACATCTTGATCTAACGTATGGTTGTCCCTTACCGATACGTCTTGGGCAAATTTTAACCAATGTCCAGCTTGTTGCACGGATTGTGGGCCGTCTCGCATGAATTCAACCAAGGCTTTTTGATAATCGGTCAAATTGGCTTGTAGCTCAATCACTTCTTGAACCTCTTTCTTTAATTGTTCGGAACCTATCATAGGTGGTGGTCCTGGCCTAAATTGGTCTCCGGATTGTAAGGCAATTGGCGTAACTTTGTCCCAATAAGGCGTCAAACACTCAGGAGCATATTTACCCCCTTTTCCGTCTGAGAAATATTTGGGTTGCCAACGATTTGCATCAACATTGTTATCGGCTGAATTTATGGGTTCGTAGCCCACATAATTAAAGTAGGGTTCACCATTTGAGCCTTCTTCTTCACCATACTGATTGGCTCCATCCCCTTTTCTGGCCTCAATTACCGCTCTAGCGGCTAAATTTCCAATACCTTCGGGGGTGGAGGGGTCTAAACTTTCATTGCTTGGGTCCAATCCTAGTTCCCTCATAAAATCCGCAAAAAGTTCTTGGTCGGTGTAATAGTATTCATTCATTGCCCTGAAAGCAGCATAGCTAATGGCGATTTCCTTGTTTTTTAACGATTGTTCGCTTTTTGGTCTTCGTTTCACGTTTTCCAAATAAACTGGAATGGCTTTTTGATCGTATCTCGACCATGCATCAAAAACGGCAGTAAAGATCAAGCCTAAATAGCGTGAGGTAATGGTGGGCCTTGGATTAAATCGTTCGGTGTCGTTGGCCGTTGCGGTCAAAGCCATTTTGCCCCACTTGTACGCTACGTTCTCAACGCCTTTGGGTTGGGCCATTTCAACCGCATTTTGTTCTTTGTTTTGATTGTCCTTACACGCTACAATTATGAGGGCGATTAGTGATAACAATAATGCTCTTCCCATCGTTCAATTTTCAATTTAGGAGGGAAAGTTAAAATTATTTGAGAAAACACCCTGTGGATATGGGAGTTTTTTCATTTTGTAGCAGAAATATCTGATTATTTTTTCGGGGTAATTGCTGCGTTTGATGGATTGAGAAGGTCGAATTTCCATCCGGACATTCAAATCGCGCGTAAGGGAGTAAAGCTTTAACGATTAATCGAAGCCCCAATTTTTCATAAAAGGGGATGGATTTTGTCAAATCCAACGATGGAACTGTTATTGGGTTCAAGTTCATGTTTCCAGATGGGGTTAGGTTGCATATACATCCCGTTTTCAAGTGTTAAGTATGTAATCAATAGGATAAGTCGTCTATTTTTTCGGCCTATTTTATCTGAGGGGAACTTGTTTATATAAATCTATAATACATCTATATACCCCAAAATAGGAATAAAACTGATGATTGGGTTTGTTTTACTCAATTAGACTTCAAAATCATAACTATGTAGTCAAGAATTACAAAGGCTACTTGAGTGTATACCCTGTTGTTTTTAGGACTTTAGGGTCTAAGAGAAAAAACGGCCCTGAAAAAGAAGTAAATACCAATGAAATCGGGACTTTCAAGAGGTGATTCGGTGCAAAAGCGATTTTGTTCCCATTTTGTCCTAATGATGTTTTTCAATTGCTATAGGTCTTAAACAAAAAAACCGCAGCGTTAAATCTGCGGTTTTTTACTTTCAAGCTTTGTGCTTGGTTGCGGAGGAAGAGGGTCTTCTTTAAATTGAAAAAACCACTGTTTTTAGGGGTTGTAAAGGGTGGGGAATTGATACTGACACCGAAAGGGACACCTTTTTAACAGTAATTTAACAATTATGGGCCTTTTAAATGCCAAATGGATACAATGAGATTTAAAATAAATTAAAGAGCTTCAAAATGACAGAATTTAAAATTGGGTAATACCAGATAACGAAATCAAAATTTAAAATAGAAAGTCTATTTAACCAGGATGTTAAAAACTTTCAATAGGTCACTTAATGAAATCTCTATCAAAGAAACCTAACTTTCCTGGCAGGCAAGAGGCCACCGGTTCGAATCCGGTATTCTCCACTAGGATTTATAGGGCTTGAAGAGTTTTTAACTTTTGAAGCTTTTTTTATTTGCACGCAATTTGCACGCAAACTCAGGTCAAATTTGTCTTTTGATTATTTGTTGCAAATTGGACTATTTCGATGTTTATTCACATATTTCAGAGTAATTTGAAAAAGTTATATACCCATTGGATACCTTTGATCTTCTTTTCCTTTTATCAACCAGATTCCCGGCCATAGTAACTTTTGCCAACCAATCCTTACCGTTATTGTACAGATAGCCGAATTCTAAAAAAAATGATTTCACAACTATTAGGGCACGATTCACAACAAAAAAAGATGATTTTATACCATCAGGGTAGGGAATTCGTTAGTATGATTGTTTAACCTATGGAAACTATAAAACAACAATTCTTAATTAATCAATAGTAAAGTATGAAAACCTCAAATCTATTTAAATCCTTAATAGCCGGCGTAATGGTCCTTACCGTCATTGCCTGTAGCAAAGATGATGACCCTTTTGCGAGTGTAACGGTCAATGGAACAACATTAAGAACAAGCCCTTCCGACTTTACCGTTGGTGACCGGTCCGATTTCAATGGTGACATCGATGCAAGTTTTACCGGCAACGGTGGTTCTACCACTCGTATATTCAGCTGGAACAACAACCTCAGTACAGCGGATTATAATGCCGATATCACAGCGACCACAGAAGGTACCTTCAATATGGTGGTGACAGATGCAGATGCAAATATCGTGTTGAATAGATCATTGAACGGTGCGGTTGAGCCCGATTCTTTCTCTGGAGTAACCGACGCAGGCACTTCCGGAATATGGACCGTAACGATTACAGTAGAATCTTTTAGTGGTGATGGCAGCTTTTCTTTGAGCGAAGGAAACTAGTCAATTCTCCTACTTGTAAATATATAAAAGCACCTCATAAACGGGGTGCTTTTTTTTGAAGTAAAGTGAACAGGCTTAAAAAGCTAACCCTTTTCGAGACAGTATTCCAGAGCTACCTGAATGTTTTCATTCAATAATCAATCGTTTATTGGTGCCCAAAATTTTATATCTGTTTATTTCAATTGTTGATAACTCAATATCCTTGTATTCTAAGAAAATTCGATTGATGTAATTTGATTTGATTTAGAACAAAATTTTATTTGCCATTTTTCATTTGGTTTGATATGAACTTATATGATGTAAGTGTTTGCACATCAATTTTTTGTGGATAAAATTCAATCCATAAACCTTACTTTCCCTCCGCCCTCTATTATCTTTATCCAAAGAATTCATCAAAGGAAAACAAAAGCGCTTTTGTTCATTTTTAATCTATAAAAAGAAACAAAATGGACAATTTTTTGATACTAGAACGGCTCGACCGTTTGGAAAGGCTAATGATTGCCAACAAAGAGGTGCTCACATTTGATGAGGCCTGTGATTACACCGGCATATCAAGAAGCTATCTGTACAAGCTTA
>CAYFJL010000273.1:0-4052 GCA_964343335.1 uncultured Polaribacter sp.
CGCTTCGCGGAACACTTTTTCTTCACCTCGGACTGCGCATCGCGCTCGTTCGTTGTATGCCATGTAAAAAAAACACAGTACTCAAATGATACCAATTGACCGCACCGAAATAGAAGCATGGGGCAGAAGACATGAGGCCAAGGGCGAATTTCCCTTCTTAATTTCTAAACTCATTTTTGAAACGACCCCAAGAAGTACTTTTTTTGAGATTCCTTCTGGAAGTGCTGTGTTTATAGGTGGATGGGATGGAGTTGTTCAATGTAAAGAAGAAACTACATTCGTTCCTGAGAATATATCACTATGGGAATTCAAAACAAATGGAGGTAAAGCACAGGCGGAATCAGATTATAAAAAAAGAACTGAAGATAGTTTAGGATTCGATAAATCAAAAGCAACATTCATTTTCGTAACTACGGACTGTTGGACAACTAAGGAGGAGTGGGTAAAAGAGAAGAAAGCTCAAAACGAATGGGCTGATGTTCGAGTTTACGATTCTACAAACCTTCAAAATTGGCTAAATATTACTGATATAACGTCCAAATGGTTTATTGGAACAATATTGGGGCGGTCTTATGAAACATGTCTTACAATCGAAGATTTTTGGGAAGAGTGGTCAATAGGTCCAAAAGATATCACTCTGGTTCCTGAACTTGTTTTGTCCGGAAGAGAAACAAGTAGTCAGCAGTTGATTAACTTTTTACTGGGAGACCCCAACCTTATGGCGGTAAGAGCCTCAACAAAGGATGAAGCGATAGCCTTTATTATTGCTACGGTATTGAGAGAAGGTGGGCAACTGAAAGAACAATTTTATTCGAAAAGCCTAATTCTTGAAACTCTTACAGATTTCAGAGTAATTAAAAAGAATAGTTCTCAGTTAATTTTGATCACAAAATTTGAAGACACGGCAACTTTACATAGTGCGGTCGGACGGAAACATCATGTACTACTCCCCTTAGGTCCTGATGATCCTTATAATTCAAAAGATATTATCGAGCCTCCTAAACCTGAAAGGGATGGGCAAATACAAGCGTTGATTGACACCGGTGTTTCAAGTGAGGATGCGACTAAATTTTCCAAGGAGGCAGGAAGGGATATAACAATACTAAAAAAACTATTAGGATTCCCATTAAATAAAGTGAAATGGAAATATCAGGACAAAATCCATGAATTAATTCCTGCCCTCCAAATTGGCCGCTGGGATGAAACCAAAGAAGGAGATCAAAAAGTGTTAGAACAACTTGCAGGAGAAAGTTATGACACATATTCAGAGAAACTTTACAAATGGCTAGAAGTGGAATCCCCACCACTAATTAAGATCGGGAGTTCATGGCGCCTCACTTCCCCGTTGGATGCGTGGACAAACCTTTCCAACCTAATTTCGGCCAAAGATTTTGAAAACCTGAGGGCTTGTTTTCTTGAAGTAATGCAAGAAATAAACCCGGCATTTGAATTAGAACCCGGAGAAAGACAAATGGCCTCCATAAGGGGTAAGGTATCTTTGTATTCCAAATGGTGTCGTGAAGGATTAACGCAGTCCATGATCTTGGTTGGTTTACACGGGGATAAACTAAAGTTTCAGGAAAGTTTTCAGGCGCAAGAATGGGTAGATAGTATAATCAAAGAATTGCTGTATGATGCTTCCGGTAAGCTTTGGGCATCCAGAGATCAGGAAATGCCATTAATCGCTGAAGCATCCCCAAAAAGTTTTTTTGAGTCAGCTTATCACTCTCTATCCTCGGATGATAAGCCAATCATGGAAATGTTCCATGAAGAGGACAGCTGGCTTACACCAACAAGTCATCACACGGGTTTATTGTGGGCATTAGAAGGATTAGCATGGACAGAAGAACACGTTTATGACGCTTCATCTCTACTTGCAAAATTGGCCACCTTAGATCCCGGGGGCAAACTATCAAACCGTCCTTTGAACAGTCTACGCGAAATTTACAAGCCCTGGCACTACCAAACACTTGCATCTTTTGAGGACCGAATGAAGATTTTGGAGCAAATCATCAAAAGCGAGTACGAAACAGGATGGGAGCTATTGAATGGAATGATTCCAAATGGTCCAGGGACAGCATTTCCGACACATAAACTAAGATGGCGCTTGTTTGAAAGAAGTTTTGATAATCAATATCAGTGGCCTGAAATATTTTCTACGCACTCGCGTGTTCTCGATCTATTAATAGAGCATTTTGACTACTCAGAAGAGAAATTAGCCGACCTACTAGAAAAATCAGAATCAAAACAAATACAACCCGCTGATAGGGATAAAGTATTGACATTTCTTGAATCTATCCTTGACAAGGTAGAAGTTACAAATAATACAGCCTGGCATGAACTCCGCAATACCTTATCTCAACACCGATCACACCCAGATGCAAAATGGGCATTACCGGAACAAATATTAAAAAGGTATGAGGTTATCTACAAAAAATTAGAACCGAAAGATCCGATTGAACAAATAGTGTGGATGTTCAACGATCATTGGCCGAATTTCCCTGAAGGAATAGAGAAAAAGGAACTTTCTATTAGGGACCAGGAGAAGTTAGTTGCAGAACGAAGGGTTGAAGGATTGAAAAAGATTTATGAGGAGTTTGGATTTCAAAAAGTAAAAGAACTGGCCACTTCTGTAAAAGAAACCTGGGTTTACGGTGACACTTTAGCTCGCATAATTGATGAAGAAGATGAAGTTCTTGAACTATGGGAATACCTGCAAGAAGATGAAGGACCTGTTTTGCATTTTATACAACGGTTTATTCTCCGAAAGTCGATTATTAATGGGATAGATTGGGTATTTGAATTATACGAGAAGCTAAAAGAAGCTGGATATACAGATATTCAGTTAGCCCGAGTGTTTCACCAAGTTGATCAATCAAAAGTGGTTTGGGATTTTCTTGAAAATACCAGCACGGAAACTCAAATTAATTATTGGAAGGGTATTTACCCACATTTCTGGGGGGTAGCCGAAGATGAATTGGTTTACGGTATTGATAAATTGATGGAAGTAAAACGGTTCATCAGTGCTTTGAATATTACATATCACGAACCCAAAAAGTTGCCTACTAAAAAGTTAGTTGAGGTGTTGGAAAAAGCGGGAACTATAAAATCGGAAGAAGAAAAACGGTTTGATAGCTACCATGCAACCAGAATTATTGAGGAATTAGAAACAAGGGAGGATATTGAAAAAACGACTCTGCTGCGTTTAGAATGGCTATACCTGCCATTTTTAGCTTCATACGGATCCGGCCATAAACCAAAAGTATTGCATGAAGAGTTGACAAACAATCCAGAGTTTTTTATTGAAGTTTTAAAGTGGGTTTACAAATCTGATAATGAGGATGAGGATCAGGAAGATATTTCGGATGAAGCAAAACAAAATAGAGGAAGAAATTCCTACGATCTTTTACGATCCTGGAAACAAATACCTGGAGTAACTGAAGAACTAAAAATTGATGAAGAATTTCTATGGGATTGGATTAATAAAGTTAGAGAATTGGCAGAACAATCAGGCAGGTTAAAGGTGGCAGATATTCATATAGGGCATGTGTTAGCTGAATACCCTGAAAAAGAAGAACCTTGGCCACCAATGGAAATCTGCAAGGTAATCGATGATATCAACACAGATAGTTTGAAGAGTGGTTTTTCATCAGCTACATTTAATAAAAGAGGATCTTCAACAAGAGGTCCATTTGATGGAGGTGATATTGAGAGAGGACATGCGGAATACTTTTACAGGCAAGCAGCCGCTATCAAGTATGAATTTCCTGAAACAGCAAAAATATTAACCAGCTTAGCCAAAGGCTATGAAGTAGATGCGAAAAGAATGGATGAAAGTGCAGAGCGAGACAAACTTGATTATTGAATAAACACGGCATACAACATTGTATAAGCGTAATGCGGGCTAAAGTGCTAAATTTTAACGAATTGAATATTAACAAACTTAAGGTTAAACTGAAAGTGCTGTTCTTCTAATCCCGCACTACGCTTATACTTGACCGTTGCTGACGCCATCCTCCCTTCGGTCGGAGGCGTCAGCAACGAACGAGCGC
>CAYFJL010000274.1:0-4018 GCA_964343335.1 uncultured Polaribacter sp.
ACTTTAAAATTGGTTTCAATTTCCTTTTCGATATCCATCATCATCAACACATTTTTATCCTTGTCATGCGTGATCAACTCACCCTTTTCGGCGAGCTCTATGGTATAGATAGAGTTTGAAATAAAATACTTAGTAATCGCAAAAGAAATGGCAGCCACTAACATCAAAGGAACAAAAAGTTCATAGCCACCGGTAATTTCTGCAATTAAGAAAATAGAAGTTAATGGGGCGTGAAGCACACCAGCCATAAGTCCTGTCATACCAATTAGCGTAAAGTTACTTTCAGAAACGCTACCTCCTAGTTGATTGATGATCTTCGCCACTACATTTCCAAGAACAGATCCCATGACCAATGTCGGGATAAAAATCCCACCGACACCACCAGCTGCAAAGGTGATGGTCATTGCAATAGCTTTAAAAATAGTGATCAATAAGAGGAAGCAAATCACCATCCAAACATTGTTGAAGTTGACATTATAGGAAATATCGGCCAAGGCTTTTTTCGCATCTCCATTGAGTAGATTATTGATGATCTCATAACCTTCACCATACAATGGAGGAAGTAAATAGAGAATCAATCCAATAGCCAATCCACCGAAAATGAGTTTGTGTTCGGCCTTTTTAAAGCGCTTGAAAAAGTTGATGATTCCGAAGTAAATTTTTGAAAAATACACGGAAGCCAAGCCCGTAGCCAAACCAAGCATCACGAAATACAAGATGTGATTGGTCTGAAAATCATCTACCAATTCAAATCCCAACAAGGCATCTTTTTCAAAGAAAAAGTAGGATGTTACCACGGCGGAAACTGATGCCAATAACAGTGGAATTAAGGATACGAAGGCCAAATCTAAACTGAAGATTTCTAAGGCAAAAATAATAGCTGCTACCGGAGCTTTAAACATGGAAGACATTGCACCAGCTGTGGCACAACCAATCAATAACATTCGATTTTGGGTGTTCATGCGAAACATCTGCGAGGCCCAAGAACCCAAGGACGCTCCAGTACTTACTGCTGGTCCTTGCAACCCAACAGAACCTCCAAATCCCACAGTAATTGGTGCAGTAATTAAGGATGCATAGATTCGATATTTTTCAATGATTCCCTTTCGCTTGGAGACTGCATGGAGGGTCGTTGAAATACCATGACCAATTTCTTTTTTGATCACTTTTTTCTTCAAATAATATACAATGACCAATCCGATGATTGGAAAAATAAAATATAATAAGTAATGAATGTCTTTGATAAACCGACCTTCCAAGATATCGTGAAAAAAGAAGGTCAAATTTTTCAAAACTAGCGTACCAAGACCTGCTAGAAACCCAACGATGATGCTTAATATATACAAAAACTGATGCTCGGAGATATACTTATACCTCCACAGCAGCACACGCTTTAGTAATTTATTCTTCGTTGGCATGAATTTCGATTCTAACTATTTTTCAAGTAATATATCTGTTCCTAAGTAACCGTCATTCTTGTTATAATACCAGGCCCTTCTCTTTGGCATTTTAATTCCGTTTATTTCTTCCATACCGGTAAGCAGAATGTATTCTCCATCGTTTTTTGTTTCATCCTTAAAAAACTGATAAACTTCCATGGCGTAGGTATCTGGATTAAAATAAAAGTACCACGTATCTTTCCCCACCGATTCTTTGTAGGTGGCCTTCAGAACCAAATAATCTTTACCCTTAAATTTTTTCTTTTGTACTTCTTCATGAATAATGGTTCCTTCATCTTTTAACTTCATTGGCAAGCCATACAAATAGGTATAGTAATTTTTGTACAGATTCGCTTTTTTACAATCCTCTTCTATTTTCTGTTTCCATTCCTCTTCAGTCAATTCTTCCTTATGTTTTAATCCTATTGTTGACGTAGAACATTTATTTTTATTCAATTCATAGATAGTAGAAATAGAATCTCTTTTAGCTCTAACTCTAAAATATTCATTTGGTAAGTTGATGGTAATTTTACTTAAACGTGGAGATTTATTGGGAGTCTCCATATTCACCCGTAAGGTTCCATTAAACGTCGGCCATTGATTGGAAGGATCATGAAAGGCGATGGATTTCTCCAACAATTGTTTGCCGGTTAATTTTTGAGAATAAGAATGTAGGCTGGCTAATAACGCCAGAAGGAAGATTGATTGTTTCATGAATTAAATGTAATAAAAAATCCTGCTAAGGCAGGATTCTTTTATGTTACATATCTAATTTGATATTCAGTTCTTTAAGTTGCTCATCATCTAAAGGAGCCGGTGCATCGATCATCACATCTCGACCCGAATTGTTTTTTGGGAAAGCAATGAAATCTCGAATGGTTTCCTGACCTGCCAATATTGCCACCAATCGATCCAATCCAAAGGCGATTCCCCCATGTGGTGGTGCACCATATTCAAAGGCATCCATTAAGAATCCGAATTGTGCCTTGGCCTCTTCATCAGAGAATCCGAGATGTTTCAACATTATTTTCTGAGTTTCTTTATCGTGGATACGGATGGATCCTCCTCCAATTTCATTTCCGTTTAATACCAAATCGTAAGCGTTCGCCTTTACTTCACCTGGTTTTGAATCTAGCAATTCCAATTGACCTGGTTTTGGGGATGTAAATGGGTGGTGCATGGCGTGATAGTGTCCGGTTTCTTCATCCAGTTCCAATAATGGAAAATCTACTACCCATAATGGTGCGAATTCATCCGGTTTACGCAAGCCTAATTCTTCGGCCAAATGCATACGAAGGGCAGACAATTGAGCTCTTACCTTATTGGTTTCGCCCGACAGCACACAGATTAAGTCACCAGGTTTTGCCTGGGTAACTTCAGCCCATTTCGCCAAATCATCTTGATCGTAAAACTTATCTACGGATGACTTGTAGGAACCATCTTCATTCACTCGACAGTAGACCATCCCGCGTGCTCCAACCTGTGGTCGTTTTACCCATTTGATCAAATTATCGATTTGCTTTCTAGTGTAAGAATTTCCTCCTGGAACGGCAATTCCGACTACCAACTCGGCCTGATTAAACACATTGAAGTCTTTGTGCTGTGACACTTCATTCAGTTCACCAAACTGCATTCCGAAACGAATGTCTGGCTTATCATTTCCGTACAAACGCATCGCATCATCGTATTGCATCCTTGGAAACGCTCCAACTTCAACTCCGTTTATTTCTTTCAACAAATGTCGGGTCAATCCTTCAAAGGTATTTAAGATGTCTTCCTGCTCAACAAAGGCCATTTCACAGTCGATTTGTGTAAATTCTGGTTGTCTGTCGGCACGTAAGTCCTCATCTCTAAAACACTTTACGATTTGAAAATATTTGTCCATTCCGCCTACCATCAATAATTGTTTGAAGGTTTGTGGACTCTGAGGCAAGGCATAAAACTGACCTTCATTCATTCTACTTGGAACCACGAAATCGCGAGCTCCCTCAGGTGTAGATTTGATTAAATACGGAGTTTCAATTTCAATAAAGCTCTTTTCAGAAAGATACTTTCGAACCTCCATGGTCACTTTATGTCTGAAAACTAAACTGTCTTTTACTGGGTTTCTACGGATGTCTAAATAGCGATACTTCATCCGAATATCCTCCCCGCCATCTGTTTCATTTTCAATGGTAAATGGAGGTAATTTTGATTCGTTCAATACCGTCAATTCAGAAACCAAAACTTCAATCGCACCCGTCGAAATCTTATCATTTTTAGAAACTCGCTCAATGACTTCACCAGTTACTTGCATAACAAATTCTCGCCCTAAGGATTTTGCTTTTTCAATAATATCTGTGGATGTTCTTTCCTCGTCAAATATCAATTGAGTAACTCCATATCGATCTCTAAGATCTACCCAAACCATGAATCCTTTGTCTCTCGATTTTTGAACCCAACCTGCAAGGGTTACTGTTTTGTTGATATCTGATTCTCTTAACTCACCACAAGAATGACTTCTGTACATCGCTATTGATTTTAGGTGGCAAAATTACACATTTTATCCATTAAAAACTTCGTAAGTTTGTATTTATGAG
>CAYFJL010000275.1:0-3936 GCA_964343335.1 uncultured Polaribacter sp.
TTTGTCGGGATGAGAGGATTCGAACCTCCGATCTCTGGTCCCCCAGACCAGCACTTTAACCGGACTAAGCTACATCCCGAATGTGGACGGCAAATATAACTTGTCTAATCAGAATAAGCAAGGTTAGTCTAGGGCTTCTTTGTAAACTTTCAAGCAGCGTTCACGCGCAAATTTGTGATCTACAATGGGTTGCGGATAATCAAATTCTTGATAGTTGGGAACCCATTTTTTGATATAGGTATGCTTCTTGTCGAACTTCTGAATTTGGGTAGTCGGATTGAATATTCTAAAATACGGGGCAGCATCCACTCCTGAACCAGCAACCCATTGCCAGTTTCCGATATTGCTGGCTTGCTCGTAATCATTTAACTTTTCGGCAAAGTAGGCTTCACCCCATCGCCAATCTATAAGCAAGTGCTTGCACAAAAAGCTTCCAGTGAGCATGCGAATTCTGTTATGCATAAATCCGGTTTCATTAAGCTCTCGCATTCCTGCATCTACCAACGGATATCCCGTCTTTCCTTCGCACCATTTTTTAAATTCTTCTTCGTTATTACGCCACTCGATACGATCGTATTTCGACTTAAAACTGTCTTTTGTGGTATGCGGAAAATGATGCAGAATCTGCATAAAGAATTCCCTCCAAATCAATTCTTTAAGGAAGGTGATATTATCACTTTTACTGGCTTTGGCGATCATCTGACGAACACTAACGGTTCCGAAACGAAGATGAGGTCCTAATTTGGATGTTCCGTCTTTTTCCGGAAAGTTTCTTGTGTCTTCGTAGGCATCAATCAAATTAGTCTCTACTTTGTAATCGGCTATTTGTATGGTAGCTTTTTCAAAACCAATGTCTTGAAGTGATAAATTCCGAGGTGCCAACCCAGTGATAAAATTGTCTTGTAACTCCTCCGAGGGATAATTCGGAATCCCTTCCTGCTGAAATCGTTCCAACCATTTTCTAGAATAGGGCGTGTACACCACATACGGATTACCATCTGCTTTGGTTACCTCACTTTTTTCGAACAGTACTTGATCTTTAAAACTGTGAAGAGCAATGGATTTTGTTTCAAGAAACTCTTGAACTGATGCATCTCGATGGGTGGCATAAGGCTCATAATCATGATTGGTGTATACCGCAGCTATGTTGTAATCCGAAACCAATTGTTCAAAAATAGCCAGTGGTTTCCCGTGATAAATCTGAATGCTTGCTCCGCGCTTTGCCAAGTCGTCATTCATTCGCTCAAGGTTGTTGTGAATGAAATTTACTCTTGCATCATTCGTGGGGAGCTTTGAGAGTATGTCTTCATCAAAAATAAAGATTGGCATTACTTTGTCCCCTCCTTGTAAGGCATGAAACAATCCGCAGTTATCATGTAAACGTAGGTCTCTTCGAAACCAAAAAATACTAATGTTTTCCATTATCCTTTATATTCTCCAAATAGTTCAAGTAACTTTTCTCTACGGTAAGCAAATACTTCTTCTAGCTTTGGTTTTACCAAAAAGGGTTGTACCATTTTACCCAAGATTCCGAATGGAACCTTATAAGTAATGATGTCTTCCATTTCAACTCCGTTCTTTATTTTATGAATGAAATGCTGATGATGCCAATAGGCATATGGTCCAGCCAATTGAATATCAACAAAGTACTTCCCTTTCTCATATTGTGAGATTTCACTGATCCATTTGGTCTTTACGCCAGCTAAAGGAGTCACACTGTATTGTATGATCTGACCTGGATACATCGGTCGATCTGCACCAGAAATGATTTTCATGTTCATTTCCTTTGGAGTTAAATGCGATAAGTTTTTAGGGTTTGATAAGAATTCCCATGCCTCGTCTACGGAAATGGGTAATTTCTGAGTTTTATGTAAGGTGTACATTTTCATTAATTGTGAATTAAAACATACATATTAAGCGAACTAGCGATGCAAAGCCAAATCATGTACGGAAGCAAAAGCAATCGCCATTTCCCGACCTTTTTGCTTAAGGCGAAAAAGTAGATGAATATGACCGCTGTCAATAATAGAATTACCACTAAGCCAAGAAACACTTGATGTTGATTGAAAAAGATGTAGTTCCAACTTACATTGAGCAATACTTGCAAACCAAAGACCAATTTCTGATTGATCGTATTGTCAATCAAAAATAATTTGGCTAGATAAATGGAAAAACAAACCATAATGGTTGTCCATGCTGCACCAAACACCCAACCGGGTGGTGTCCATGGAGCCTTATTCAAATTGAGATACCAATCTGATGTTGGTCCACTATTCATTAACCAACCACCAAGGGCCAATCCACCAAAATTGATGAATAGAAATAAGGCCAAAAGGCCATAAAAGGATTTACTTTTTGAGGGCATCAATTTGCTTTAAAATGGCATCAGCTTCTGCATATTTAGCATCACTCTGACTTCTGTTTACAGATTGCAATTTATAACCTTCTTCCATGAGCTTCTTATACTTCGCTTCTAATTTCTCAGTTTCCGATTTCTTTTTGAATAATCCGAACATAATTATTTGAGGTGTTTTGTGATTTTTGAACTTGTTGGTTTGGTAATCGAGTAATAGAAGTCCACCAAATTCCCTTCATCATCAACAAGGTATTTTTGAAAGTTCCAACGCACGGTGGAGCTTTTTTTTGCATTTTGACCCTTCTTTGTCAACCATTCATATAGTGGATGTTGGTTGCTTCCTTTCACGTCTACTTTTTCGGTAATCAAAAAAGAGACTCCGTAATTCACCTGACAAAACTCTTCGATTTCTGAAGAACTACCTGGTTCCTGATTTCCGAATTGATTGCACGGAACTCCAATCACTATTAATTTGTCTTGGTATTCTTGATACAATTTTTCCAAATCGCGGTATTGCGGAGTGAATCCGCATTTGGAAGCCACATTCACAAATAAAATGTGCTTTCCTTTGTAATCATTTAAGTCTACAGCTTTCCCTTGTAGACTGTCTATTTTGATGTCGTAAATACTCATAGCTTAGATTTTAAAACTTACGATTCCGCAATCCAATTCAAAGATTTGTCCAGAAATAGACTTGGCTTCATCTGAGATTAAGAACCTCGCCATGGAAGCTACCTCAGTTGGTTCTAAGAATTTTTTCAACGGATGACGTTCTTTAATGTTTTCAATCATTCGATCGTTGCGTAAAAGCTTAGCAGCTAAGTCTGTGTTTGTAACAGTCGGCGCAATGGCATTAACGCGAATGGTCGGTGCTAATTCTGCTCCGAGTGATTTGGTAACACCTTCGACACCGGCTTTGGCTGCGGCAATACTTGCATGGAAAGGCATTCCTAATTTTGCAGCTACTGTGCTAAAAAGTAAAATAGAAGGATTGTTTCCATTTTTCAATTTTGGTAAGAAGTGCTGAATCGCTTTTACAGCACCAATTACGTTGATCTCGTAGTCCGATCTAAAATCATCCAATTTTAATCGACCAACTGGTTTTAAGTTAATACTGCCAGGACAATAAATAAGCGTGTCTACTTCTTCAATATCGGGTAATTCATCCGTCAGAATATCTAACGAATAATGGGTGATATGAGCTGCTGTTTCTGGCTCATTTCTGCTGAAGTTGGTGATGTTGTTTGTATTTGCTAAGCTTTCTAAAATTGCCTTACCAATACCACGGCTACCGCCAATGATTACAATATTCTTCATAAGGATTTGAGGTATAAAAAGGAAAGCCCACAATGGGGCTTTCTGTAACTATCATTTTAACTTGTATTAAGCCGTTAAAGGTTTCCCTTTTAATCTTTTTTCAATTCGTTGCTTAATTGCTGTCAATCTTTTCATGATGTCCATAATATTTTTGTCTTTGTTCACTTTGTAAACTTCATTAAGACTTAAAATCAAAGACTTCGCTTCTCTTGAGGCTAGAATTCTATCGCTAGTAGTCGGAAACCTCATTTTTCTGTTTTCAA
>CAYFJL010000276.1:0-3839 GCA_964343335.1 uncultured Polaribacter sp.
TTTTCTTTATAAAAAAAGAGAAGCTTTCACTTCCCTTTTTTAGAACTTCTAATTTAATTTACAATCCATTATTGTGATTATCCTTCACAACTAGCGCATTCTTTCTTTTGCTTGAATTTCTGAGCAGCGTTCATACTGTGTTGATAGTACATTGATTTTACGCCTAATCTCCAAGCGGTAACATAGACATCATTCAAATCTCTGATTGGCATATCAGGATGTGCCATGATGTTTATAGACTGACCTTGATCGATGTAATTTTGACGGTTCGCTGCTTGATAAACGATTACCTTCTGATCGATCTCAGCATAAGTTTTAAATACATCTCTTTCGTGCTCTGTTAGGAACTCTAGGTGCTCTACAGAACCATCATTATCACGGATGCTTCTCCAAACCTCAGGAGTATTTTTACCTTTTTCCTCCAATAAACTTTCTAGAATTGGATTCTTGATGGTCGTCTTGATTTTTGCAATATCCTTTACGTATACGTTTGACCAGATTGGCTCAATACCCTGGGAAACTTGTCCTAAGATAAATGCTGAAGAAGTAGTTGGCGCGATGGCGTTCAATGTTGCATTTCTTCTTCCGTATCCTTTTAACACTGCTGGCTCACCATATTTCTTCGCCATTTCTGCGGATGCCTTGTAAGATTTCTCCTTGATCAACTTAAAGATTTCGTTGTTTAAGTTGTACGCCTCTTGGCTATCAAACGGCAACATTTTCGACTGAAGTAAAGAGTGCCATCCTAAAGCTCCTAAACCTAAAGCTCTGTTTTCCTTAGCGAAATTGTAAGCTTTTTCCATAAAGTTGAACGTCAACTGATCATCTTTGTGTGGAGAGTCTCTATAGATTTCCAATTTAGAAATGAATTCTTCCATTACTGCATCCAAGAAATAGGTTAAGGTCTCAACCGCATCCGTATCTTTCCACTTATCATAGTGTAATAAGTTGATTGATGATAGACAACAAACAAACGACCAATTGTCATTTGATGGTAACATGATCTCAGTACACAAGTTACTTGCATAGATTTCATGCTTGTTATCTTTATATACGTCAACTGTATTGTTGTTGGCGTTATCGCGGAATAATATATATGGATATCCTATTTCTCCTCTTCTTTGTAAAACTTTCGCCCAAATTGTTCTCTTTTCAACATCACCAGCAATCATTTCTTCCATCCACTCATTCCCAACAGTAACACCATGCGTTAACTCTTGAATTGGATTCCCTTCTGTACCTATTTCTAGGAACTCCTTGATATCTGGATGATCAATTGGTAAATAAGGTGAGAACCTACCTCTTCTTACAGAACCTTGACTAACAACATCTACCATTTTTTCAAATAGCTGCATAATGTGCACTGACCCTGATGAAGAACCATTGTTTTTTACCTCAGCACCTCTTGGACGTAATTTCCCGAAATATCCAGAAGTACCTCCACCAAGTTTTGACATCATACCAACCTCTGACTGCGAGTATAAAATATCTCCCATGTCATCTGCTACATGCGAACCAAAACAACTAATTGGCAAGCCTCTTCTCTTTCCGAAGTTCGACCATACTGGCGAAGCCAAAGAAAAATAACCTTCTGCCATGTAGTTGTAAAACTTATCAGCAAAACCTTCAATTTTAAGGATACGTTCTGCATTTTCAGCAATCTCTCTTATACGCCCTTCCGGAGTAATTCCTTCTGTCAAATAACCTGATTCAAGAAATTTACGGCTGTTTTCGGTTAGCCATTTGATTTCAGGTTCTTGCATGGTGTCAAGCATTTTCTGTCTTGACTCAGTTCTTGCTTTTAACAGTTGTTCGTGATCTGTAAGTTTTGAGGTTTTGGTAGTGTCTTGGTTCATGGTTTAAAATAAATCGTCGCTAGTTATACTTTTGGTTCTCTTACTGTAGTTGATGGATCTTTTTACGAAGAAGTCTCCGTGCTTGGTTCCAATAATTTCATCATCAAACCACTCGGTCTCAGCCAAAATAGTTTCATTGATATCAAAGATTTTTGGAACACCTATACTTTCTAATGATTTGTTGAATCTGTTTTTGATGAATTCATTGATGACCACTTTTGGTAAGAAGTCTAATTCACCTTTTTCAAAAATCCAGTCAACAATCTTGCTTTCTGAAGCAAATGCCTCTCTACAAGTCTCTTGAATTAACAGTACATTCTCATCATTGAACCAATCTGGATTCTCATCCTGAATAATCTTGATGATGTCAATTCCGAAATCTCCGTGAATCTGCTCTTCTTTTGAAGTGGCTTCTACAACGTTTGAGATACCTTTCAACATGTTTTTATGCTTGTTGAAAGCCATGATGATTAAGAATTGTGAGAATAAGGATACGTGCTCAATAAACAATGAGAACAATACGATAGATTCAGCAAATTCTCTATTGTCTTCACTCTTGGCATTTTTAAGAGCCGTTTCTAGATAATTCACCCTTCTCATGATAACAGGATTCTTCTTCAATTGCTTGAATTCGTTGTTCAATCCTAAAATCTCTAAAAGGTGAGAATAAGCATCGTGGTGTCTTACCTCACTTTCAGCGAAGGTTGACCCTACAGACCCTATTTCTGGTTTTGGCATTTTCTTGTAGATATCTCCCCAGAAAGACTTTACAGCAACTTCGATTTGAGAAATGGCCAACATGGTATTCTTGATGGCATGTCTTTCTACATCGTTTAAGCCAGTTTTGAAATCTTGGATGTCACTGGTATAGTTGAATTCTGTATGAATCCAATATGAGTGTCTAATGGCATCTACATACTCATATAACTTCGGATATTCGTACGGCTTTAAGTTGACGCGCTTCTCAAAGATATTTGATTTACGTAACCTAGCCTGCTCATCACGATATAAGATGTATGCTTTGGCAACATCGTGGAAAGGACTATCCATCAATTTTACTTCTACAATATCTTGAACCTGCTCAACAGTTGGTATGTAGTTCGGCTCCATCAGCTTTCTCTCAAGTAAAGCTCCATTTACAATTTTTGAAATTGCAATCGCGTCATTTCTAGTCCCATTGTTTACAGAGAGCATTGCTTTTTCAATCGCACTCGTAATTTTATCTATTTCAAAGGCACTAGTCGTATAGTCTCGTTTTATGATTTGAGTTATTTCCACGGCAAGAAAATGTTATTAAAATGTTAATTAAAGATGCTAACAAAGATTGGAAAAAAAGGTTTTAATAGGAAGTGATACTTATTCACAAATCCCTTGAAGTTTTTAACAAATTCAGAAAAAAATAGAAAAAATGTTGAATTATCAACAAAATATAACTGTCTGATTTAGTGATTATTAAAATGTTAAATTCTCCTAAAGCCCTGATTTCCTTAGGATTCTTAAACTGTGTCTAGTTTTAAACTTTTCGGGTTCAAATTGGGTCTCAAATTAAAAATCTAAGTAAAGACATTTAAAGAAATAAAATGAATAGTTGTTCTCTAGTATTTTTTTAACCATTACCTTTGCAACTCATATTAAATCCATATTTTGAAAACTGGGACAGTAAAATTTTTCAATGAGTCCAAAGGATTTGGTTTCATTACAGAAGAGGGTTCAAACCAAGAGTACTTTGTACACATTTCAGGTACAATAGATGAAATCACTAAAGGTGATACAGTTGAGTTTGAACTTAAGGAAGGTAGAAAAGGTTTAAACGCGGTTAGCGTAAAAGTGATATAACAATATTATTTAGAATTTTTTTACATTACAACAAGGTCGTTCAGGATTACTGAACGACCTTTTTTTTGAAGTATCTTTGCATAAAATATTTTAGATGTTGGAGAAGTTTTCGAAGGTTGTTAGAGTTGCATTCATTTCTGTATATCT
>CAYFJL010000277.1:0-3828 GCA_964343335.1 uncultured Polaribacter sp.
CCGAAGAACAAATCATGATGCGTGATGCTGTAAAAGAATTCAATGAAAGAGAGATCATTGCGCACAGAGAGCGATTTGAAGCGAAAGATTACAAGCTGACAGAAGAGGTAATGAAAAAAGCTGGTGAATTAGGCTTTTTAGGCGTGGCTGTTCCGGAAGAATATGGTGGTTTAGGTATGGGATTCGTATCGACCATGCTTACCTGTGAGTATATCTCAAGTGGTACTGGTTCTTTTAGTACAGCATTCGGTGCACATACAGGAATTGGAACCATGCCAATCACCTTATACGGAACCGAAGAGCAAAAACAAAAATACGTTCCGAAATTAGCAACGGGCGAATGGATGGGTGCTTACTGTTTGACAGAGCCTGGCGCCGGATCTGATGCAAATTCAGGTAAAACAACTGCCGAATTAACGGAAGACGGAAAAGCTTACAAAATCAATGGTCAAAAAATGTGGATCTCTAACGCAGGGTTCTGTAATTTGATGATTGTTTTCGCCAGAATAGAGAATGATAAAAATATCACTGGGTTTATTGTAGAATATGACGCTGCAAATCCAAATGGAATCACGCTTGGAGAGGAAGAACATAAACTGGGAATTAGAGCTAGTTCTACGCGTCAAGTTTTCTTCAATGACACAATTGTTCCTGTTGAAAATATGCTTTCTGTAAGAGGTGGCGGATTCAAAATTGCGGTAAATGCATTGAACGTTGGTCGTATCAAGTTAGCCGCTGCTTGTTTGGATTCTCAAAGAAGAGTTACAGAAACGGCTTTAAAATATGCGACTGAGCGCAAGCAGTTTAAAACTCCAATTGCCAACTTCGGAGCGATCAAATACAAATTAGCAGAAATGGCTACCAACACCTATGCTGGTGAAGCTGCAAGCTATAGAGCCGCAAAGGATATTGAAGATCGAATTGAAATGAGAATGGCTTCAGGAAACACCTTCCAAGAAGCTGAATTAAAAGGTGTTGAAGAGTATGCCATCGAATGTTCTATTCTAAAAGTAACTGTATCTGAAGATGTTCAGAATTGTGCAGACCAAGGTATTCAGATTTTTGGCGGAATGGGATTCTCTGAAGAAACTCCAATGGAAGCTGCTTGGAGAGATGCTCGTATTTCTAGAATCTATGAAGGAACCAATGAGATTAACCGAATGTTATCTGTTGGAATGTTGATCAAAAAGGCTATGAAGGGTCATGTAGATCTTTTAGGACCAGCAACAGCCGTAGCAGACGAACTGATGGGTATTCCTTCCTTTGATACTCCAGATTACAGCGAATTGTTTGCTGAAGAAAAGGAGATGATCAAAAAAATGAAGAAAGTATTTTTAATGGTGGCAGGATCTGCTATCCAGAAATATGGACCAGACCTAGAGCAACATCAACAATTGTTGTTGGCTGCTGCTGAGATCTTAAACGAAATCTACATGGCAGAATCTACTCTATTAAGAGCAGAGAAAAATGCAAAGCGATTCGGAGAAGAGGCTCAGAAAGGTCAGATTGCAATGGCAAAGCTATATTTATACAATGCGGTTGAAATCGTTACAAAAAGCGCTAGAGAAGGCATTGTTTCTTTTGCAGAAGGCGACGAGCAAAGAATGCTCTTAATGGGTCTTAAGCGATTCACAAAGTACGCGAATTACCCGAATGTCATCGAGTTACGTAAAACCATAGCAGATTTATTAATTGCTGAAAATAAATACTGCTTTTAAAATATTTTAAAACGCAACAGTTTTAAAATTTAGTTGTTTGTTTAAAAAGACCAGAGAAATCTGGTCTTTTTTATATATATTGACTTGAAAATCAAATAATCTTATATATTTGCATTTCGTTTATTCCCCAGCTGTTCAAATTCATTTATGAAATTAGATAGACTCTTGTGGATATTCATATTGCTATGCATCGTTGGTTGTAAAAACGAACCAGTCAACATCGATATAGATACCACCGAACTCCTAGAAAACGTAAAACTCATCTCCCACGACTCAATGGAAGGTAGAAAGTTTACGGAACGTGGTAACCTTAAGACAAGAAAATTCCTAAACGAACAATTTCAAGCCATTGGACTGAATCCAGTTTACGATGAATTCATTGAAGAATTTTCGGTGACCTTAAAAGGGAGGTTACGACAACGTGTTTTTCCGATTGAAAAGCCTTTAGACGACTTATCGAATGTAAAGGATACTACTGTTGTTGGAGCAAATATAGTGGGATCTATTAGCGGATTAACCGATAAAAATATTGTCATTACAGCACATTATGATCACCTCGGAATTCAAAAGGGATACATCTTTAATGGAGCAGATGACAATGCATCGGGAGTTTCTGCCCTACTAACCATTGCTAAATATTTCAAAAATAAGCCCACCAAACACAATTTAATATTTGCGGCTGTCGACGGACAAGAGGCTGGATCATTAGGGGCGGATAGCTTTATTGCCACCTACCCAGACAAAAATAATATTGTTTTGAATGTCAATATGGAAATGATTTCGCATAGTGATTTTGATCCCGAAATTTTCATTGCCGGAACCTATCATTATCCGTATTTAAAAAGTGAAATCGAAGATATTGCCACAGAATACATCGCTGTACTATTTGGTCATGATGACCCGTATAACAAAGAGCAAGTAGATTGGACTTTTATTGGCGATCATAAAATCTTCCATCGAGAAAACATTCCATTCCTATACTTCGGAGTGGAAGACCACAAAGACTATCACAAGCCTACTGACGACTTCAGTACCATCAATCAAGAGTTCTACATTGAAGTAGTAAAAGTGGTCATCCAAACTATTGAAAAGATGGATGAATTACTTTACGAAAGAAACAACTAGAAGTAATTTAATTTAGCTTATTCCAGAGCAGCTAAGTAGCGTTCCGCGTCTAATGCAGCCATACACCCCGTACCAGCAGCGGTAACGGCCTGTCTGTATTCTTTATCCTGCACATCTCCAGCGGCAAACACACCAGGAACATTTGTTTTCGTGCTCTTGCCTTCAGTAATAATGTATCCAGTCTCATCCATAGTAATCACACCTTTGAACAGGTCCGTATTTGGTTTGTGACCAATGGCGATAAATACACCCATCACAGGAAATTCAGTTTCCTCTTTTGTCACGTTGTTTACAACACGAACACCTTCTACTACATTATCGCCTAACACATCTATAAGTTCTGTGTTATACAACACCTCTAAATTCTCTGTATTATTGACACGATGTTGCATGGCTTTTGAAGCCCTCATTTCGTCGCGACGAACCAACATCTTTACATTACGACAAAGTTTTGCCAAGTAGGTTGCTTCCTCTGCAGCGGTATCTCCACCACCAACAACAATTACATCTTGACCCTTGTAAAAGAATCCATCGCAAGTAGCGCAAGCTGAAACCCCACCACCGATTAATCGTTGTTCGTTTTCAATACCCAAATATTTCGCAGAAGCTCCTGTAGAGATAATAATGGTTTCCGCTTCAATGTGTTTGGATTCGTCAACAACAACTTTATGAATTCCTCCTACTTCTTGAGAAAGTTCAACCGAAGTTACCATGCCAAAACGCACTTCTGTTCCGAATCGCTCTGCTTGATTTTTCAGGTCTTCCATCATCATGGTTCCATCTGTTCCATTTGGATAACCAGGAAAGTTATCGACCTCTGTAGTGGTGGTTAACTGTCCTCCCATCTGCATTCCTGTGTACATTACAGGTTTTAGATCGGCTCTTGAGGCATAGATTGCCGCTGTGTATCCAGCAGGACCTGATCCTATGATCAAACATTCAATTCTTTCAATATTCTCTGACATGGTTCTAAAAATTTAGATAA
>CAYFJL010000278.1:0-3820 GCA_964343335.1 uncultured Polaribacter sp.
AAACTAAAAAACTACAGTATTCATGAAGAAACATCTTCTTTCACTACTATTTGTATTAAGTCCGTTATTTATTTTTTCTCAAGAAAAAGGGTTAGATCAAAAAATCGATGAGGCCTTTCAGCCAGTATCTGATTTTTTCTCTGATATGATCTTTTTTGAAATCATGGGAACTCCATTTGTATTAATTCTTTTAGTGGCCAGTGCCGCTTTTTTTACAATATATTTCGGTTTCCCAAACCTGAGACATTTCTGGACGGCCATCAATGTAGTTCGCGGAAAATATGACGATTTAGACCATCCGGTGGTAGAGCCAGCATATGGTGATAACACACCTGGAGGTGATGCGATTGAGACCATTCGAGATGAAAGTAAAGAAGGAGAAGTTTCGCACTTCCAAGCATTGGCTACAGCAGTATCGGGTACCGTAGGTAACGGAAACATTGCAGGTGTAGCCTTGGCAATTGCCTTAGGTGGTCCGGGAGCTACTTTCTGGATGATTGTATGTGGACTGTTAGGAATGTCTACCAAATTTGTAGAGTGTACCCTTGGTGTGCAATACAGAGATGTAGGCGAAGACGGAACTGTGTATGGTGGTCCAATGTACTACATCAGTAAAGGATTGAAAGAAAGAGGATTTGCAACCTTAGGGAAAATAGCCGCAGTTATTTTTGCCATTTTCTGTATCGGAGGATCTTTCGGTGGAGGAAATGCAGCACAGTCAAATCAGGCAACCATTGTAATTAAGGAAATGTTCGGTTGGGACAGTGCGGCAGCAGGAGCTATTGTTGGTGTTGTTTTGGCAATTTTAGTGGGTATCATCATCATTGGTGGTATCAAAAGGATTGCTTCTGTAACTGAAAAAGTAGTGCCGTTTATGGCGGTAATGTATGTATTGGCTTGTTTGTACATTTTAGGTGCGAATTTCTCATTGGTAGACGACGCAATCGGATTGATTGTAAAAGAAGCTTTTAATCCAACAGCTATCGGTGTTGGAAGTATCATTGGAGTATTGTTGGTAGGATTTCAAAGAGCTGCCTTCTCAAATGAGGCGGGTGCTGGTTCAGCATCTATTGCTCACTCGGCGGTAAAAACGAAATATTCAGCATCTGAAGGATTGGTTGCTTTGTTAGAGCCATTTATCGATACGGTGTTAATTTGTACCATGACTGCCTTGGTAATCATCATCTTTAACTTTGGCGGATTCTTCCAGTATGGTGGAGACGGAACTGGAGCAGTAATGATTGATGGTATTGCTTATGAGGGAGCCGGAATTACATCCAAAGCCTTTGCACAATACATTCCTTATTCAGATGTATTTTTAACCGTAGCCGTTGTATTATTCGCAGTTTCTACTATGATTTCTTGGTCTTACTACGGATTGCAATCTTGGAAATTTTTATTCGGTAGAGGTAGAGTAGCTGACTTAACCTATAAAGTGTTGTTCCTAATCTTTGTAGTAATTGGTGCTGCAGCGAGTATGAAATCAATCTGGGCATTCTCAGACGCTATGATTTTTGCTATGGTATTCCCAAATATGGTTGGTTTGTATTTCCTATTCCCGGTTGTGAAGAAACAATTGAAACGCTATGTGGATGCGATAAAAGCTTCGAAGTCATAGAAATTATTTGACTTTCGGTAAATTTATTGGTTGCTAAGAAAAAGAAAAAAATGAAGAAACTTTCACCTCATTTCTGGTACTCTAAAAGTCAGCGGAATGGGGTGTTTTTTTTGGTCTTACTTATACTCGGATTTCAAATCCTGATTGCGTCCTATGATATTGGATTGGAAGAAAATTTATCCGTAGACAAACATCGAGAAATAGCTTTAGTCCAAGCCGAGATTGATAGTTTGAAAAACTTGAAACTGAAGAAAAAAGTTTTTAAAATCTATCCCTTCAATCCCAATTTCATGTCAGACTTTAAAGGATATCAATTGGGGATGTCGACTAAAGAAATAGATCGACTATTTCAATATAGAGAAGCTGGGAAGTTTGTCAATTCAGCAGAAGCCTTCCAAACGGTAACCAAGGTATCTGATAGTTTGCTTACTCAAATCAAACCGTATTTCAAGTTTCCTAGGTGGGCGAATACTAAGAAAAGGAACATTACTAAAAACAAAAAGGTTCGTCCTTCCACAGTGGATATCAATCTCGCTACTACCGATGATTTAACATTGATTTCCGGAATTGGCGAGAAACGCGCTGAAACCCTATTGAAATACCGAAAGCGAATTCAAGGTTTTACTTTTAAAGATCAAATGAATGAAGTTTGGGGGCTCGATGAAGAAATGATTCAACGTATTTGGAATACTTTTTCAATTGTTGAAAAACCAGAAATAAAGAAGATAAATATCAATACAGCAAGCTTTAAAGAAGTGCTTCAAATTCCCTACATCGATTACAAACTTTGTAAGGCTATTTTTGACTATCGAGATCTCGTCGCTGAAATTCAAAGTTTAACAGAATTACAACGTATCGAGGGTTTTCCCAAAAATAAATATGACAGAATAGTCTTATATTTGCAAGCTGAATAAACAAACAACTAATTACATATGAATAGCATGTACTTTACGGAAGAACATGAGGTTTTTCGTGAGAGTTTCAAAGATTTTTTGCAGAAGGAAGTAGTGCCACACATAGAGAAGTGGGAGAAGACAGGAAGCATCGAACGTTTCATTTGGGAGAAGTTTGGCGAAATGGGATATTTCGGACTAAGTTATCCTGAGGAATATGGAGGATTAGACCTCGACATGTTTTACATGGTAATCTTTCTTGAAGAATTACAAAAAATAAATTCGGGCGGATTCGCAGCAGCTATGTGGGCCCATGTCTATCTGGCGATGACCCACCTTAATAAAGAAGGTGACGAGCGAATCAAACAAGAATATCTTGCACCAAGTATTGAAGGAAAGAAAATTGGTTGTTTGTGCATCACTGAGCCATTTGGCGGGTCTGATGTTGCAGGAATGCGATCAACAGCAATTAAAGATGGAGATCACTACATCTTGAACGGATCCAAGACTTTCATTACCAATGGGGTGTATTCAGATTATTTAATCGTAGCGGCAAAAACAGATCCGGATTCAAAGCATGCGGGGATGAGTATTTTGTTGGTTGATAGAGATACACCAGGTATTTCAGCTACCAAATTGGATAAACTCGGATGGAGAGCATCAGATACTGGAGAAATAGCATTTGATAATGTAAAAGTACCTGTTGAGAATTTAATGGGTGAGGAAGGAAAGGGATTCCCGTACATCATGCAGCATTTCGCTTTAGAAAGGTTAATCATGGGTGTGAATGCGCATGCCAGAGCTGAGTACGCGATTGAATATGCAGTTCAATACATGTCAGAAAGAGAAGCCTTTGGAAGAACAATCGATAAGTTCCAAGCATTGCGTCATAAAATTGCTGAAATGGCATCAGAAATTGAGATGTGTAAAGAATTTAATTATGCCATTACCAAGCGTTTGGATCAAGGTGAATATGCGGTAAAAGAAGCCACCATGTCAAAGTTATTATCGACTAAAATTGCCGATCAAGTTATTTACGATGCGCTGCAAATGTTAGGAGGGTATGGTTACATGGAAGAATATCCAATGGCAAGATTACTTCGCGATAGCCGATTAGGACCAATTGGTGGGGGGACATCGGAGATTCTTAAAGAGATTATCGCAAAAATGGTAATCGATAAGAAGGAGTATAAACCAGCTACTTAGTAGTTTTTGCGAAAATGCGTCCTGCGCATCGCAAAAATGGTAATCGACAAAAAGGAGTATAAACCAGCAACTTAAATATTTATTTGAATAGTTGCTATATTAA
>CAYFJL010000279.1:0-3817 GCA_964343335.1 uncultured Polaribacter sp.
ATACCAGATACCAAATCTAGTAACTGACTTAAATGGGTTGCTGCCAATAATTTTCTGTCTTCTTTTAACATGATTTAAAATACTACATAAATAGGACGACAGAGTTTATAAAATGTTACAGTTAAGATTAAAAAATGATTTAATGTGATGGCCGAATCCTTTTTTTGGTATTAAATCTTAGCTATTTTTGCCATGTGATTCCACAGGATACCATTATTGCCGTTTCTACTCCAGCTGGTGTTGGTGCCATTGCCAATATTCGTTTATCGGGCGATAAAGCCATCGCCTTAGTAAATGAAAGTTTTCAATCGGTTCGAAAAGGCAAATCTTTATTGCATCAGAAATCACACACAATCCATTTAGGTCATATTGTAGCTAATGGGAACATTATTGATGAAGTATTGGTATCACTTTTCAAAGGACCGAATTCCTATACCGGCGAAGATGTGGTAGAAATTTCATGTCACGGTTCTCATTACATTCAAGAGAAAATTCTTCAGCATTTTTTGCAACAAGACTGTCGCTTGGCAGATCATGGTGAGTTTACCTTACGCGCTTTTTTAAATGGCAAAATGGATTTAAGCCAGGCAGAAGCTGTAGCCGATCTCATTGCTTCGAACTCAGAGGCGAGTCATCAAATCGCTATACAGCAAATGCGCGGCGGTATTTCCAACGAATTAAAAGACCTGCGCTTGCAATTATTAGATTTTGCTGCACTAATTGAGTTGGAATTAGATTTCTCAGGAGAAGACGTTGAATTCGCCGATCGAACCAAGTTCTATGATCTTATTGATCGAATTTCAAAAGTTTTAAAACGCCTTATCGATTCTTTTGCTTTTGGAAATGCCATGAAAAACGGAATTCCAGTGGCCATAATTGGTGAACCCAATGTGGGGAAGTCCACCTTACTCAATGCCCTTCTGAATGAAGAAAAAGCCATTGTTTCAGATATTGCAGGAACCACCAGAGATGCTATCGAAGATGAAATCGTATTGAATGGTGTTGTTTTTCGTTTCATAGATACAGCCGGACTCCGAACCACCTCGGATGTAATTGAGAATATCGGTATTCAAAAAGCTTATGAAAAAGCTCAAAAAGCCCAACTGGTTATCTTTTTGATTGAAAGCAAGCGCATCATCGATTCTGCGGAAGACTACAAAGCACAACTTCAAAATATCGAAGAGAAATTACCTGAGAAGAACATTTTGATTATTGCCAATAAAGTTGATCAGCTATCTCAAGAAAATGTAAACTTCCTGAAAGAAAATCATGAGGATGTACTTTTATTATCGGCCAAGGAGAAATTGGGTATCGATACTTTGGAATCGGAATTGATTTCTTTAATAAACGCCGGAAAACTAAGTAATAACGAAACCGTTGTTACCAACTCGAGACATTTCGAATCTTTGAGTAATGCTTTTACTTCTATTCAAGATGTAAAGAATGGTTTGGATTTAGGCATTGCCTCCGACCTTGTTGCTATTGACATCCGTGAATGCCTTCGTCACCTTGGGAATATCACTGGTGAATATGATGTAGACAAGGACATCTTGGGTCATATTTTTTCTAATTTCTGTATTGGAAAATAAAAAAAGCCACTCCTATCGAAGCGGCTTTTTACCCAAAAATTAACTATGAAAAAATTACCTAAAAAATCATTTTTAGTTCTGTAATTTGCTACTGTTTCTGTATCCAGTATTGTCTTTATACCAATCTGAATAGTCTAATCCGCCAGAGGTCGCCCAAATTCTAAAGAAGTTATAAGCTTCATCAATGGCTACACTTTCCTTAGGCACTTTAAAATCGTGGATGATGCTAATTGCCCATGGATATCCTTTATCGGAAATATAATTTCCGTCTAAGTCTTTACTGATTCCGTCTATTTCAACAACATTCTGACCTAAATCTGTGGTATTGTAGTAAGGCAAGTGAATTTCATGCGCTCTTACCATATTTTTGATAATAAACGGATTGAATGGTGCCGTACCCAATTGCTCCGTTGAAATTGGTCTTGTAAACTTGATGGACACCGTAGTTTCGGTCAAGAAATTATCTTGATCATCAGTAAATATGATGACTGCATTTTGCTGATTTGCTTCTGTTCCGTTTGCATTTAAGGTGATGTAATCATGGGAATAATTAGTTCCCGTTACACTTTCAATTAAATTGGATGGTACTCCTTCCATTTCAATTCCGAATCCGTTTGTAAATCCGGCGCCATTGGCTTTCACATAACATTGAAAATCAATTTGTACAGCTTCATTATCTGAGTTCAATATCGCGATGGCTTTGTAGTTTAAGGCCACATCGTTGAAATCGTAATCTCCGTAAGAAGGCCAAAGGTCTTCAAAAGCAATGCTTCCAGTTCCGTATTTACTAGGTGTAAAAATTTCAAATGCTTTGTCAGCGTCATCTGGGAATGAATCTTCTGAATCCACAATTCCGTCACCGTCTGTATCGGTTGTATCGGGACTATCATTAAAAATTCGTAATGTGGTTAAATCGTTTATTCTTCTATTGAAACTTGTATCGTTATTGGCACTAGCTCCGTAGGTATATTCCCATCCGCCAGTCTGTGTATCCATGATAATTAAATTCCCATTATTTACTGCATCTGCTAACCATAAGAATCCGTCAGAATCAATGGTCATAGAGGTTGGGGTGTATGGTAAGTTATCAGCACTGATTCTCGCCGCATCGTAACTACTTCCGTTGAACGTCAACTTGTACAATCCAGAGAAGGATGCTAAGTAAAAAGTTCCATCAGTTTCATCAAATTTTAAATCTCCACCATTTTTGTTATGCAGCCCATTGATTTTCCATTGCCCAAGTACATTTCCGTTGGCAGGATCTATGGTTCTTAAATAGTCGCTATTGGAGTAATATAATAATTTGTCTTGTACATTGTAATCCAATCTTGGACCACCAAATCCCATGTTGGCAACAGTTGACCATTCTCCGGTTACGATATCATATTTCATCAAAGGATTCGGATTCGAACGACCGATAGAATACATTACCAAGTTCTCTTGATCAATCGCAGCTGTATAGCTACCCATTGGCATTTCAGAAAGAAATGTATATTCTCCGGTTAAAGGATCTACCTGAAACAGGTCACCCTCTCCATTCACACAGTATAACAAATCGGTTACCGTTGTTCTACTTGCTCTTTTATTGGTTCCTTTATTAGCTGTGTACGTAAACTGTACTTCCTGGTTGTTAATTTCTACCAACTCACCCGAATATTTCAACCCTTGCTTTCTTCTCACATATACCTTCTTTGCATAAGTAGGTAAAGTTAGCGTCACATTTAAAACACCGTTTTTAGGTGATCCAGAAAAGATGGGTTTGTTGATGATGTCGTCTTTGTAAACATCTTCAGTTACTTGATTACCAGATTCATCGATATATGTTTCCGTACCTGCGTAATATTTGGAATCTGAATAACCAAATACATCATATTTCGTATGACCCGAGTTGTCAGAAATCCGAATGGTAACTTTTTGATGAGTTTTGTAATCAAATCCAGCTGGAATATTAATGGATTTGTCTGTAGTAGTATTGTTATTAGTGTTATTGTTGTTTTGTTGATTGTTGACAATCGTTTCTTCTTGCTCTACATCTGGCACGCAAGATGTAAATACTGAAAAAATGAATAACAAAAGGCTGAGTGATTTTATTACAGTTTTCATTTTATGAATTTTTGGGGTTCTTTCTTTAACTTTTACAAAATTAATTGTGTCTTACTCCTTCTTAGAGATGTATTCTCTTAACCAACATTAGCCTTCGGTGATTCAACAAAAAGTGTAGATGAATT
>CAYFJL010000280.1:0-3791 GCA_964343335.1 uncultured Polaribacter sp.
AACCAAATTACGGCGATTCCAGAAGGAGACGATTACGATTTCTTCGGATGGAACCGACCAATTTTTGATAAGATTTCTACATCGAGAGCCCTAACCTTCTCTTGGTTGACTCCGAAGAAGAAATTCGATTTGAACACCAATACCAATGGTGAACATAGAGCTTTTGTAGTAACAGGATCTTATGAGGAAGTGTTCCCACTAGATATTTATCCGTTGCAACTGTTAAAAGCTTTTATGGTGAAAGATTTAGATGAGATGGAAGCTTTAGGAGGTTACGAAGTAGCACCAGAGGATTTTGCCTTGACAGAATTTGTTTGTGTTTCCAAGCAGCCTCATCAGAAGATTATTAGAGAAGGATTGGATTTGATGAAAGAAGAATTAGGATAATGATAATATTATGAGTGTTAAAAACAAATTACATGAATTAAAAGAAAAGTATAAAGGAACCAAAATGGCTCCTGCTTTTAATGCATTTCATACTTTTCTTTATACACCGAACGAGGTAACACATGCCGGAACACATGTTAAGGCTGCCGATGATTTAAAACGTACCATGAATACCGTAATCATGGCTTTAGTTCCTTGTTTGATCTTCGGAATGTTCAACGCCGGTTATCAGCATTTTGCGGCGATCGACAGTTCGTTGCGATTGGATCCATTAGCCAATTTCTTTACTTGGGATAACCTATGGATCGGAATCATTAAGGTATTGCCATTAGTGGTGGTTTCTTATGGTGTAGGTCTATTGATCGAATTTATTTTCGCTGTAATCAAAGGACATGAAGTGGAAGAAGGATACTTGGTAACCGGAATGTTAGTTCCGTTAATCGTTCCAGTAGATACGCCATTATGGATGTTGGCAGTAGCTGTAGCCTTTGGTGTGGTGATCGGAAAAGAAGTATTCGGTGGAACAGGAATGAACATCTTGAATCCGGCGTTAACCATTAGAGCTTTCTTATTCTTTGCCTATCCAACTTGGATGAGTGGTGATAAGGTTTGGGTCTATGATGCCGTGAATAGAGCGGGTACTGCGGATGCAATTTCTGGAGAAACCATCTTGGGTAGTTATGCTCAAAATATGGAGCCAGTTTATTCAAACTGGGATAAGTTCTTCGGATTTATTCCAGGTTCAGTAGGTGAAACTTCTACTTTCTTAATCTTATTAGGTGCTGCATTTTTGATTTTCACCAAAATTGGAAGTTGGAGAATCATCGTTTCTACCTTTCTTGGTGCCGCAGTCATGGGGATTGTTTTTAACCAAGTAGTTGCTGCTGATATCATCACAGAATCAAGCAAGTTTTACGGATTGATGAATGCACCTTGGTGGGAGCACTTAATGATTGGAGGATTGGCATTCGGAGCGGTATATATGGCTACAGACCCTGTAACCGCCTCACAAACCAATAAAGGAAAATGGATTTACGGATTCTTAATTGGATTTATTTCCATCATGATTCGTGTATTCAATCCAGCATATCCAGAAGGAGTATTCTTAGCCATCTTATTGATGAATGTATTTGCTCCAACAATTGATCACTATGTGGTTCAAGGAAATGTGAAGAAGAGATTAAAGAGATTAAAACTAAAAACTGCCTAAGGATGAGTAAGAAAACAGACGGGAATGTTTACACGGTACTATTCGCAGTAGGAATGGTAGTTGTTGTTGGTTCCTTACTAGCATTCTTTGCTTCGTCATTGAAACCAAATATTGACGAAAACAAAAGAATTGAAAAGCAACAGAACATCTTGTATGCAATGGGGGTGAATGAAAATACAGAAACAACTGCTGAGTTTGTTTCGACCAGCATTGCAGAGCAAGAATTTACAAAATACATCACACAACAGCTGGTAATCGAAGGAGATAATGTTTCCGAAGATGAGAACGCTTATTTGATCGATGTAAAGAAGGAAAAAGATAAAGCTAAGAAAGGCGGCATTAGAAGATTGCCTTTATTCGTTGGTGAGAAAGACGGAAAGAAATTTTACGTGGCACCAATCAGAGGAAAAGGTCTTTGGGATGCAATCTGGGGTTATGTAGCCTTAGACGAAAACATGGTGATCCAAGGTGCTTATTTTGATCACAAAGGTGAAACACCAGGTTTAGGAGCCAATATCAAACAGCGTTATTTTATGGATGATTTCATTGGAGAACACTTATTAACGGAATCGGGAGAATTCAAAGGAGTACGTGTTGCTAAAGGAAATAATGATCCAAAGAACGAAGACAAAACAGACTATGAAGTTGATGCAATTGCCGGAGCAACCATTACAGGTGACGGAGTTTCTGCAATGATCAAATCAGATTTACAGTTATACGTACCTTACTTTAAATCGTTAAAAAAATAATCTATGGGACTATTATCAAAAAAAGATACAGCCTTAATCTTAGATCCATTAGCAGATAACAACCCAATTACCATTCAGGTATTAGGTATCTGTTCTGCTTTGGCAATTACGGCTGAGTTAAAGGCGTCGATTGTAATGTCGATTTCAGTATTGTTCGTATTAGGAGTGGGGAACGTAGTGATCTCTTTGATGAGAAACATCATTCCTTCAAAAATCCGAATCATCGTACAGTTAATTGTTGTTGCTACTTTAGTAATTATCGTTGACTTGGTACTGAAGGCATTTGCATACGAATTGAGTAAGACACTTTCGGTATTCGTAGGACTGATCATTACAAACTGTATCATCATGGGTCGTTTTGAAGCATTTGCTTTAGGAAACGGACCTTGGAGATCGTTTTTAGACGGAATTGGAAACTCTTTAGGATATGCTGCAATCTTAATCATTGTAGGATTCTTTAGAGAATTATTAGGATCTGGAACGTTATTAGGAATTCCAGTATTAGGAGATCCAATCGAAAAAACTGGATTGTATGCAATTGGTTATGAAAACAACGGATTTATGTTGTTATCACCAATGGCTTTGATTGTAGTTGGAATCATCATTTGGGTTCAGAGATCTAGAAATAAAGCGTTAATTGAAGAAGCATAAATATCATGGAGCACGTAGAATTATTTTTTAAATCGGTTTTTATTGACAACATGGTATTTGCAACATTCTTAGGAATGTGTTCATACTTAGCGGTGTCGAAAAAAGTATCAACAGCTGTAGGTTTAGGAGCTGCCGTTATCTTCGTATTGGCGGTAACAGTACCTTTAAACTGGTTGTTAGATCAGTATATCTTAAAAGAAGGAGCCTTAGTTTGGTTAGGAGAGGAATTTGCTAGCTATGATTTGAGTTTCTTATCATTCATTATGTTTATTGCAACCATTGCTACCATGGTACAATTGGTTGAAATCATTGTAGAGAAATTTTCTCCTGCCTTGTATAATTCATTGGGTATATTCTTACCGTTAATCGCAGTAAACTGTGCGATTTTAGGAGGAAGTTTATTCATGCAATCTAGAGAAATTCCAAGTTTAGGATTGTCTTTAACTTACGGAGTAGGATCAGGAATTGGATGGTTTTTAGCAATATTAGCCATTGCAGCCATTCGCGAGAAAATCAGATATTCGGCAGTACCACCTGCATTAAGAGGATTAGGTATTACATTTATTATTACCGGACTTATGGCCATCGGATTCATGAGTTTCGGAGGAATGTTAACTGGAGGAGATGAGAAGAAAGAAGAAGCTCCAAAAGTAGAGGCCAAATTAGAAAAAGAAAAAGCTACAGAAACTGAAAAAGAGATTGTAGCCGTTAATACTAATACAAATCAATAATATGATATTAGCAGCAGGAACAACAGGAACTATTATTGCGACGGTTGCGGCTTTTTTACTAAT
>CAYFJL010000281.1:0-3766 GCA_964343335.1 uncultured Polaribacter sp.
GTGTTGACAGTGGCGAATGCATCAAAACACTCAATGGACACACCGCCCCAATCCTTCAAGTCGTCCTTTCAAAACAGAATCGACTAATCGCCTCAAAAGACTCGGAAGGAACTGCCATTATTTGGGATCCTATCACTCAAACTGAACTGACTCGTCAACATCATGTGTCTTCATCTCTCGAATCACTTTTGAACGACGTTGAGCGCCTTCCATCTGAAGTCTTTCGATCGAATCATCAACTTTTTGCTGATCTATCTCAAATCGCTGGATCATTTGCCAACAAATCACATCAACTGTCAAAGATTCTCAACTCCGAAATGGATATTTCCTCTCCCCTTTTGGAATACATTTGCAATGGATTTGGGATTTCTCACTCTGATTCGAGTCGATTCATTTCCAATTGCATTGCCACTGTGACTTCTTCACCAGAGGGTCTCGCAAAACTCACAGAATTCATTCATCGAATCGGTGAAAATGAAGAAAAAAACAATGAATTTCTCGATTTCATCAAGTCAACGGCTTCCACCTCGTCCCCATCTCTGATGACTGCAATGGTATCTGATTTGATGTCCGATCTTCAGGGTCTCTTCAAAGTATTTTCAGATAAATCCACTGAGTATCAATTGCAATTGAAACGGAGTCAGTGGGGTATTCATCAAATAACTCCTTCAATTGATCGGAAGGTCCAGCAACGGATTTCTTCATCCATTGCATATTTTTCTCAGTTTTATGACACAATTGCAGAAAATCTGCACAAGCAGCAAAAGCAATTTTCCTCAATTGTGAGTCTGTCAAATCCCACTGAAAGACTTGAAAAACTGAAAGATTTAGAAAATTCGATTCATTTGCCTTCAAATGCTGAAGTGATTCTTATCGAATCGCAAACATTTCCTCAATGGAATCAAAAATTTGAAAATGTTTTTGATGAAATTTTGCAGTTGAAGAGTTCGGTGTTCGCTCGAATTCAACAAGTGAACCTCATTGTTTCCAATTCTGATCCATTTGTACTTCAATCTTCTGACATACATAAAGGAAATGAAATTGGCTCATGTGGACAGTCAACTGTGTATCATTGTACATTTCGAGGAATTCCTGCTGCGCTGAAAGAATTTCAACTCAAAGTGTTGTCCAGGAGCCAAACTCCGGTACCCATTCATCAAAGCGACAATCAGCAACTCTCTGCATTACAAAGACGTAAACTGAAGAAATCTCAACAATCTTCCAGTCCTTCTTCTTCATCGACATCATCCCAATCAGCTCTGAAAGAATTTGTCAAATCTGCTCGGCTCTTGCCATTACTCCGTCATCCCAATGTTATCCATTTTTACGGTTACATTGTGAATCCACCAAGCCTGGTGCTCGAATACTGTCAAAAAGGCACTCTCTTGAAACTGATCGATGACAACTCTGAACTCTTTGATATATTCAAAGAACAGCGGAATCAGTTGGAGATCGATCCCTCCAAAGCTGATCCTTCATACGCACTGACTTTTGGCTACAGCTCCTCTCGCGTCATCAATACCTTTTCACAGTTGGCCCAAGCAGTGGCGTATTTACACTCAAATCTCATTATGCATCGAGATATTAAACCATCCAACGTGCTGTTTGATGTTGCCGGATCTGTTCGATTATCTGATTTTGGTTTGGCTCATCAAAAGAATTCATTTGCAACTTCTGTACATACCGTTGGTGGAACACCTGCGTATATGGCTCCAGAGGTTTCCAGAGGGTCTTATAGTTTTCCCATCGACATTTATTCATTGGGATGTTCAATTTACCATATGATCACTGGCAATACTCCACCAGACGCCACGACAAGATTACTCGACAAGAAATACATTTTGGAATTTCCCGAGTTGGATTGTGTTCAATATCGCTCATTTGCTGCCCTCCGCACTTTAGTTTTGCGTTGTATGGATCTCAACCCCTCAAATCGTCCATCCGCATCCGATTTGGTACACATTCTGCAAAATTTGAGACCTCTGGCTGCCCAACACGATGAAAAGATTGATGCCTCAGTTCGTCAATTTGTTCAAAGCAAACTTCCCAATGTCGGAGAAATCGGACAATCTGAGGATGAACAAGAGACGACCATTGCCAATCTTCTTGCTGAAATCCAATCCCTCAGCGCTCAAATGGACGCTATTCATCGACAACAAATCGATTCAACTCACTGTTTGATAAACTCAATTTCAGATCAAACTGAGACTCTTTCATCCTCCGTTGTCCAAAACACTGATAAGACTCTCCAAACGATAATATCTTCAACATCAACGACTCAAAAAGTCATTGCCACTTCGACTTTGGCTACAAAACAAACCATTCTCAAATCCACTCATCAGCTGTCAAAACAGACTCAAGATGCTTCGAATCAATTGACTCAACAATTCACCGATGCTTCAGCGCAATACGAAAAGAAACATCAGCAATTAATTGATTTGATGGAAAAACAGTTTCAGTCTATTCAGAATCAGTTTTCAGGACTCAAAAAGCTCAGCACATTGGCTCTCGATCAGTTGGACAGTTTATCAAAGGCCCAACTCTTAATTTCATTCAAATTGGAACTTCCACCAGTGAAAATCACCACAACTGAGTTGGAGAATCCTGCAGAGCCATCATTTTGGTTCATTTCCCCTAAAAAGAAGGCTCGAACTGCATCCGGTCAACTCAACCCATTTCAACTGGAAATCTCAATTCATTGGGCTCCATCGCTCGGAAAACGGATATCATCTGTCCATCACATTCGGATCATTTCGATTGAGCCGCTCGATGTCTCAACCAAGTTTCCGTATAAATCAATGCCGGTGCCACTCACCCCTCATCCCGTTCAAAATCCGATCGCATCCCCAAATTCCTATCAGTTTACAACACAGTGGGACTCTTCCAAACATCAAATACCGATGCTGTTCGCCTCTAAACCCGCTGCTCCAGTGTATGTCGTTCGACTCCTAATGATTTTGGAATTGGATAATGGTCACTCAATTCAATGTGATTCCCACTTTTACATTGTTGCGGCGTCAAAATCATTGAAAAATAAACTGAAAAACAAGTTTTACACCAGTAGAGATTGGTATAAAAGTCTTCCACAGTGGGCACAATCTTCGATTGAATTTACTGCTGGTTGTGTATTTTCAGCCGTGACCGGCCTGTAGTCTTTTAATCTTCCATTGGCTCTCTTTTTGGTATTTTCACATTTTAACTTATTGGATTAATCATTTGCTTTACATATTGTTTTTAAAATTTTCGTGTTATCGTTTAAGAATTTCGTATTGTCGCTCTACCACTTCATTTAAAGAATTTTATTTTCGTATACCTTCGTGTCGCTATTCAAAATATAAACATACATTTCTTCAAATAGCAAGTAATCAGTGTATTTCTATTCTCAGTTGGCTTTACGCCCCTTTAGAATCATTCGAATACACTTTTTTCCCTCAAAAATTATTTTGAGATTCACTCAATTGATGACTTTCTGAGATCATTCAAATCTCTCTTTGGATCACTGATATTCAAACCCAACTGTCTCGCTTTCACATTTCGGTTATTCTTGCTGCAGATTATTGGATTGTATTTCGAGTATATTATTTTTTCACATTTTTGGAGAATCAAAACCCTTACCATATCCCTTGACCACCCACATATTTCAACCATTGCTTCCATTTTGTTAAGATATATATTCATTCCATCATTCTTCCAGCAGTCCCGTTGTTCTGCTTCAATATACATATCATATTAATACATTTTAGTGCATATAAATAAATGGTTTCCT
>CAYFJL010000282.1:0-3764 GCA_964343335.1 uncultured Polaribacter sp.
AGTCTGAACATAAAAAAGCCCCCTAACCGAGGGGGCTTTTTGTGGTCCCACCTGGAGTAATTTTTTTTCATACTGTTTTTTAATCGCCTAACATTCCGTATCTTATGCTATGTAAGGGCTGGGAAGAATGAAGGTGAACCAATTTTAACATTCAAATTGTATTTATTTGCCCCCTGTTTTGCCCCCCTTTTTATCCATTTTAATCTAAATGAATTCAAATCATATTAATCTGCATTAAATGCAATTAACGTTCTCGACCCGTAACGATAAGCGAAACAAAGATGGAACTTTGCCCATCAGGGCAACAATTACCTTTAAAGGGGTAAGAATCAGAAAAAATATTACAGGGGTAAAAGTATTACCACGACATTGGAAGAATCAAAGAATCAAACCCAATACCCAAAAAGAAGATTACAACAACCATATCGAATTCAATCTAAAGCTCGATGAGTTTAGGGAAAAGGTATTTACCGTTTTTCGTTACTTCCATCTGAACAATATCCCTTTCAGCGCAGATTTGATAGAAGAGAAGTTAGATGATAGATCGTTCGGAGAAAATTCATTGGCTCCCAAATTTTTTGAAAGTTTCGATGAGTTCATTGAAACCAGCCGAACCATAAAGGCCAATGGCACCATAAAAAAATACAACACCGTCTTAGGGTTTCTAAAGGATTTTCAAAACGAGGTTTCCTACCAACTGCGTTTTGATAATATCAATATGGATTTCTATGAGAAATTTAGGGACTATTGTTTCAAGGATCGTAAAACCCTGAACAATTACTTCGGAAAACTGGTCTCTATCCTTAAGACCTTTATGAATTGGGCCTATGAGCGGGGTTATCACGATAATCTAGAATTTAAAAAATTTCGAAGGACCGAAGACAGTATTGAGGTAATCTATCTGACGATGGATGAATTGATGGCTCTGTACCGATTTGATTTTAAATCCAAAAAATATGCTCAGATAAGGGACATATATTGTTTTGGCTGCTTTACGGGGTTACGCTTTAGTGACATCATGAACCTAAAATCTTCAAATGTCTTTTCAGATCATTTGAAAATCACTATTGTAAAAACGAAGACCATTGACCAAAAAATTCCCTTGAACAAATATGCCAAAGAAATTCTTGACCGATACAAGGGCACTATATACGAGCCTCTTCCCACAATTTCCAATCAGAAATTCAATGAGTACATCAAAGAATGCTGTTCGAAGGCCAAAATAAATACCCAAATCACAATTACAAGATACATCGGACAAAAGCGAATAGACAAAACCATGGCCAAACATGACCTTATAACCAGCCACACGGCCAGAAAGACATTTGTTACCAATAGTTTGGTCCTTGGCATGAAGGAAATGGTGGTAAGAAACATTACCGGACACAAGGACGAAGCTTCCTTTAAACGCTATGTTGATATAGCCGAAGACTTTAAACAAAAGGAAATGGACAATACCTGGAATCTTGTGCAATAAGAAAACATTAAATGAAATGACATCTTCCTATGACTATATTGCCCATAAAGTACTTGCCAAGAACAAGTATACCTTGTTTTTGACCTTGCCGATAGTTTTCATAGCCGTACTAGTCTATTTGGGCATTTCGCTTTGGGAATTGGTGGCTTTCCCCGGGGCCAATCTGGAAAAATTCATAGTGGCCTTCCTTTGCATAAGCTTTGGCTGGGTTCTTTTTATTTATTTCAGCGGTATCCTTAAAGCTCCAAAAGATTTTAATGTCATCAAATACTCCAATTGTTCAATGTCCCTATATGAAGCTTTGGGCGAAACAGAAAAAAGAATGTTTCACAAATACCTGATTAAATCCATAAAGGAGAAAGACATGGGCTTTGATAGTTATATGTGCTCATTTGAAACTTATCCAAAAATCAAGAGAACGCTCATGCAAGATCTTTCCTCCAAAAAGTTCAAAAGACGATTGTTATCGGAACTTACCTTTGAAAGGCTAAACAGTGAAATCAAAAATCAAAAAAACAAGTCACTTTGGATCCGTTCATTTTTCAGTTATAAGATAGCCATGGAAAGAGCATTGGCCATAACGATGGAAAATGCCAGCGATGCTTCGGTTCTAAATTCCATGAAGGAGATACACAAAGCCTTGGCGATAAACATCAATATTGGCAGCAATGGCGTAACCCTTGATGCCAAAGGCTTAAAGGCAATGTTAATCGACATAAATCAAAATGTCTCTTCCGTTAATCTGGAAAATCGTATTATCCTGAACGGTAGAATCACCCAAAAGCAGTTTGCCCTTGTTCTTGACTCTTTTTGCAAACGATACTTGCCCAATTTAAACGCCAAAAAATTTGCAGCTTGTTATACTGGGTTTTCAGATTATGACCCTTGCAAATATAACTTGAGAAATATCTTTCAACCTTACTTCACCGAATTGTCCCAAGATGAAGTTTTAACCTTCATTGCCCTAATGAGGTACTTGATTATCAAAGGCGTTGTCAAAAGTTCAACAACCGAGAATTCACACCACAAATTGACTAGGGTCTTGGAAATATTCACCGAAAGCAATGGGTTTTCCCGGCAAACATGGAGGAAGAACTTTTCGGAAGATTATCAATATAAAAGAACATTACCCAAAAATGTGCAAATAGAGGTCAACTCTTCCATTAATAGACTCCTCCCTCCCCTACATACGTAAATCAAAGCTTATACAGCTGATTTTCAATACACAGAAACCGCTTACCCGATTCAATAGGCAATCTGATTTAGCCCAATGTTACACCTAGTTTAGTCGATGAATTGATTGTTTCATTAAAATCTTCTAAACTATGTCAAATCCCATTCTATACGGCTTTACAAAAAAAGACCTTGAGAACACCATCGAATTGGTAATCAAAAGGCTCCAGAGAACAAACCTCGCCAATGAATCGGTCATCCATTCAGAAGAGGACCGTCTAACCCAAAAGGAGGCTGCTAAATTCTTGGGGCGATCTGAACAGTGCCTAATCAAATGGAAGAAAAAGAATTTGATTCCCTATTACCAAATTGGGAATTCAATTTTCTATTCCAAAAAGGAACTGTTGGAATGCGCGAGAAAAAATGGAAAGTTACGACGTGTATCAACAAAATGAGAGTGCCATGTCGAAAAATATTCCATATGTCCGCATTGGCACTTCTTTCTATAAGATTGTAAAGTATCCTACCATTTCAGGACATTTCAACGATCAGCTTGTCCCTTGGAACGAGCATATCATCAAGCAAGACCATGGCAAGGACTTTCTGGGGAAGGTGCCTAAATATGACGGATTCACCTGTATTCCCTGTCATGTAGATTTTAAAAAGGAGCACCATGGTTTCTACAATACCTATTCTCCTTTGGTACATGAACCGAAAGAGGGGAACATCAAAAGGACCCGGGCCTTTTTGGGGCATATATTCGGGAATCAGCTGGAACTGGGACTGGACTACCTGAAGCTACTGTACCAAAGACCAGTACAGGTGCTCCCCATCCTCTGTCTTGTCTCCACTGAAAGGAACACCGGAAAGAGTACTTTTCTCAAATGGCTCAAGGAAATCTTTGGGAACAACCTGACGTACCTGACCAATGACAGCTTTGCAAGCCAGTTCAATGCGGACTGGGCCAACAAGCTGCTGATATGCGTTGACGAGGTACTGTTCAACAAAGAGGAGCTTACCGAACGCATCAAATATTTGAGCACGACAAATCGGAACAAACTGGAGGCCAAGGGAAAGGACAAACGGGAAGTGGAATTCTTTGGTAAATTTATTC
>CAYFJL010000283.1:0-3756 GCA_964343335.1 uncultured Polaribacter sp.
TTTAATGTGTTGTTTTGATAGTGATTTAGTGGAGCCGGAGGGATTAACTTCGTTCCTTCCTCCTAACCAATGTTGCAAATAAGAAACCACGAAGCAGAAGCTTCATGTTTTGTATTTTATTCATTTACAAAACTTCGTTTTGACATTCCATAAAAAACAAAACCACGCCAAGGCGTGGTTTCTTGAGTGTAGTGGAGCCGGAGGCACTAGAACCTATCTCTGGAAACCCGTTATTTATTAGGGTTTCAAGCCTTTCAACATTTTATGCTCACCGAATAGGTCACTTTTCACTAAATAGGTGTTAACAAATTGAAAAACAATTATTTAAAACATATTTATTGAGCCAACCTAACAATGCTGATTTTGGAATGCATAACTCCGACGAATGAGTATTTGCCTTGGAAACAAGAAAGTCGTAAATGTAACTTTGTTGTGATATCGCTTGACTAACCAACTTAATCATTTTTGTTTACTCTAGTATACAATAATTAACTATTTTTGTTTATCAAAACATACAAAATGGAGTTTTTATTTGAGCAGTTTCAGCAAAAGTTAAAACATACTTCGACCGATTTCGTTAGATCAATTATGGATGAGGTTCATTGGGATGCGAGGCTGATTGGTATAAAAGGAGCAAGAGGTATTGGAAAAACCACACTTTTGCTACAATATATCAAGTTGCACCTTAGCAGCTCCCTTGGACAGACACTATATGTTAGTTTGGATGACATTTGGTTCAACCACCATTCCCTTATTGAATTGGTCCGCGATTTTGAACGACAAGGGGGGCGTTATCTTTTTTTGGATGAAGTACATAAATATTCTGGATGGGCGCAGGAATTAAAGAACATATATGACAGTTACCCGAACCTAAAAATCGTTTTTACTGGATCCTCACTACTTGAAATCTTGAATGCTCGTGCCGACCTAAGCAGAAGAGCTGTAGTTTATACCATGCAAGGATTCTCTTTCCGGGAATATATTAGGGTGGAATCAGGAACTCTCCTAACACCATTCTCACTTGATCATATCATTGAAAATCATATGGAAGTGACTCAACAAATCAATGACAAGATAAAGCCATTTCAATATTTCGATAACTACCTTAAACACGGATATTATCCCTTTTATAAGGAAGAGCTCGACCTTTACGAAATGCGCCTTGGGGAAGTAGTGAACATGATTCTGGAAATTGAATTGCCACTGTTGCGAAACGTGGAAATGGCCTATGTGACCAAAGTGAAACAGCTTTTGGTAATTATAGCCGAATCCGTTCCATTTGTTCCGAATATAAGCAAGTTGAGCGATAAAATCGGCATTAATAGAGCAACCTTATTGTCCTATCTAAACTATTTGGATGAAATCGGACTGACCTATAACCTTTATAAAGACGCCCGTGGTATCAGCAAGCTCCAAAAACCCTCCAAGGTTTATCTGGAAAATACCAACCTAATCTTTTTATTGGCAAGAAATAATTCAAACTTAGGGAACCTTAGGGAAACTTTTTTCTCTAATCAATTGAGCTATAGGCATTCACTTGGATATACTGATATAGGTGATTTTTTAGTTGATGGTAAATTAACCTTTGAGATTGGGGGCAAAGGGAAAGGCCATAAACAGATAAAAAAAGTACCCAACTCCTATGTCGTGGCCGACGATATATTGTATGGCTCTCAAAACAAAATACCGCTTTGGCTTTTTGGGTTTCTTTATTAGTTCATTGTCAACATTGTATGTGCCAAATGGTTTGGAACACTAAAGACCGAAAATTATAGCTATCGAATATTTGGTAGTGGTGACCGGGGATTTAAATTTTTAAGTTATTAAAGCAAGGTCAATTTTATCTGGCGAGGGCGGTGTACTTTGTTCAGTATGCTCACTTAAGTCAATTTCTTCAAATAAAAATCTGGAAAGGAGGCTATTTCATATAATTACTGTTATAGCGGTATTATATAATGATTTAACTAGGTTGATCAAAGAACTTGGTATTAATAAATAAAATTACTGCTATAGCGGTAATAATAATGAAATTAATGCTCTCCAATAACTGTTCAATAAATAAAATACGTGTATTTACTGTTTAAACAGTAAAATATGCTCGATTTTGATTTAGGTTTTATGGTTAAAAACCATCGCAAGAAAGCAGGATTGACACAGATTGAACTGGCCAATTTGGCTGGTATAGGTAAGACAACTGTCTTTGATATCGAAAGAAACAAAGAGACTGTTCGTTGGAGCAACATCCTTGCCGTGCTCAGGTATTGAACATAGCAGTGGAATTTAAAAGTCCGTTAAATAAAAATGTATGAGAAAGACAGTAGTATATGCACATGGAAAAAGGGCGGGTGTTTTAACGGAAATCTCTCCTCAGGAGTATATGTTTACATATGATGATGATTACAGTGGTCAGGCGATTTCATTGACCATGCCCGTTGATCAGAAGAAATTCAGTTTTCACGGATTTCCTCCCTTTTTTGAAGGGTTGTTGCCGGAAGGTATCATGTTGGAAGGTCTACTTAGGATTTCCAAAATTGATAAAAAGGATTATTTCTCCCAATTAATGGCCACTGGTGCTGATTTGGTAGGCGCGGTAACTGTAAAACCTATGGAAGATGAATAGATAATCGGAAAATATCCGATTATGTATGCTTTTTGTAACATCTGTATGGATGGACGATTACCTCAATTACTGGCTACACAAGGCCTTGGGATATTTGTCCCCAAAAATATCTGGAACTTAATTCCTTGTAAGGTACCGCATGAGGAATTAAAAACGATAAATTTGATGAAGTTTTAGAAAAATAAGCAGTGCTATCTGAGGGAAGGCTACAATTGAACTTCTCTTTAAAAGTTTTTCATTCTAGAATTGAATTAATTAAAACATACTCTTCAATTAAATTTCTCATTTCTGTTTGTGATAATCCTACTAGGGTACCTGGATGATAAAGGGCTTTAATAGTTTCTTTGTCAAAAGAATTCAATTCTTCCGCTTTGGCCACGGAACACATGAAGCTAATATTTCCATTGTCGCAATAAGAATTAGATGCATGACCCAGTCCTAGAATATGGCCTAGTTCATGGATAAAGAGACTTCTGTTTGGTCTACCCAGCCATATACGCCCCCTGGTGATATAATTGTCTGAACTCCAATCATATAGCGCATACCCTTCAAAGTTGGTGTCAACAACCAAGTTGTACATATCGGGCCATATTTGTTCAATTGATGATGGAGGACCTGATATTATATGCACATTGGACTGGTTAAGATTTTCAACAAGTAGAATTCTTGTTCTGTCGGTAATCAGAGTGTTCAGTTCCTCAAGATAGTTCTCTATTCTTAATTGAAGATTGCTGGAAATTTCACTTTCAATGAATACCTTAATTTCATTTTGCCATTTTGTGCTCAGTGAGTTACCATTTGAAGTTGGAGATAAGTTGAAGGTGGAAAAAATGTATTCATTCACAAAATCTCGTTGCAAATTAGTTAACTGATTATAATTGGTTGGAGGTTCATTAACTGTTTCATCCTTGTTGCATGAAAAGGAAAGTATGATCAAACTAAATAGGAATACTTGTTGAAAAACTTGGCGTGCTTTCATCATTATGATTTTAAATTCTACAATTATTTGTATTAAGTAAATACCAAATCTTCGAGATATTTTGTTGGGTCCATAAAAAAGCTTTGCTGTTTTTCTTTATTGTGTAGTTACCCCAGTCTTTAGGACAGCTTTCTTTCAAATTTAGATAAATATTCAT
>CAYFJL010000284.1:0-3746 GCA_964343335.1 uncultured Polaribacter sp.
AAAACTCCACCATTGGTAATGGTAAAGGTTCCACCTGTCATTTCATCAATGGTAATTTGACCATCTCTTGCTCGTATTGCCAAACGTTTTACTTCCGCTTCAACGCCTCTAAAACTTAAATTCTCAGCGTTTCGAATTACGGGAACCATTAATCCTTTTGGACCAGATACGGCAATTGAAATGTCTTGAAAGTCATAAGAAACTTTGAAATCGCCATCGATCATTGAATTTACATCTGGATATAATTGTAAAGCTCTAACAACCGCTTTGGTAAAGAAGGACATAAATCCTAAACTCACCCCGTGTTTTGCCTTAAAGTCTTCTTTAAATTGGGAACGTAAGTCAAAAATTGGCTGCATATTCACTTCGTTAAAAGTGGTCAACATAGCCGTATCATTCTTCACAGAAACCAATCGCTGCGCCACTTTTCTACGCAACATTGATAGTTTCTTACGCTCTGTTCCGCGGTTACCACCCGTTGTTGGTGTTCCCATGGATGGTGTTGCTTTGATGGCATCTTCTTTGGTGATTCTTCCATCTTTGCCAGTCCCAACAACATCAGAAGCAGACATTCCTTTCTCTGCCAACACCTTTTTTGCTGCAGGAGAAGCAGTACCCGTTGCATAGGTAGTTTTCGCTTCTTCTTTTACAGGTGCAGGTGCAGTTTTGGTTTCTTCTACCTTTTCTGCTTTTGGTGCGGATGTTCCTTCTGGTTTTTCTGCTGACATATCAATCAAACATACCACAGCACCAACTTCTACTGCATCACCTTCTTCGGCTTTTAAAGTGATGATACCACTTTCTTCGGCTGGTAACTCTAAGGTAGCTTTGTCTGAATCTACCTCAGCAATGGCTTGATCTTTTTCAACATAATCTCCGTCTTCAACCAACCAAGTTGCAATTTCAACCTCGGTAATTGATTCTCCTGGAGAAGGGACTTTCATTTCTAAAACACTCATGTTTTCTTTTTTATAAATACGTTTTTATTAATCGTTAAATACACTATCAATGACTGCTTGATGCCTTTTCTTAAATCGAGTTGTAGAACCCGCTGCCGGCACCGCGTAATAATTTCTAGATCTCACAGTCAAATCAACCAATTCAAATCGTTGTAACATGTAACTCCATGCTCCCATGTTTCTTGGTTCTTCTTGGGCCCAGATGTATTCTTCAACATCAGGATAGCGATCAATGACTTTTTGAATCTTTTCTTTATGCAATGGAAATAATTGCTCAATTCTTACTAAAGCAACATCTTCTCGACCATTCTTTTCGCGTTCTGCAAGCAAATCATAATAGAATTTCCCCATACAGAACACCATCTTTTTCACACCTTTTGGATTCACCGTATCATCGATTACCTCTTGGAATTCTCCAGTCGCTAAATCTTCGATAGAGTTGATTACCTTCGGATGTCTTAACAAACTCTTTGGTGTAAATACCACTAATGGTTTTCTGTGTTTGCGCTTCATGTGTCTACGCAACAAATGGTAGAAGTTTGCGGGACTCGTACAATTGGCAACGGTCATGTTGTCGATCGCACAGAGTTGTAAATATCTTTCAATTCTGGCTGATGAATGCTCAGAACCTTGTCCTTCATAACCATGTGGTAAAAGAACAACAATTCCGTTTTGTATTTTCCATTTATCCTCAGCGGCAGAAATATACTGATCAAATATAATTTGAGCACCGTTTGAGAAATCCCCAAATTGAGCTTCCCAAATGGTTAAGGTATTCGGATTCGCCATGGCGTAACCATAATCAAAACCAAGCACTCCGTATTCGGATAGCAAGGAATTGTAGATGTACATTTTCCCTTTGCTATTCGGATTGGTGTTCAATAGATTGATTCGTTCTTCGGTTACCTCATCTCTAAGCACAGCGTGTCTGTGTGAGAATGTACCACGTTCTACATCCTGTCCTGAAATTCGAACATCATAGCCTTCTTCCATCAAACTACCGTAGGCTAAATTCTCGGCCATACCCCAGTCTAATTTGTTGGACTCGAAAACCATTTTGCTTCTACCCTCCAAAATTCGCTGCGCTTTACGAACGAAGTTGGCATTTTCAGGAACTGTAGAAACCACTTTGGCAATTCCTTTCAGTTTTTCAACATCATAGGTAGTTTCCGTTGGTGCTAACATTCCGTCAAGGTCGGCTCTATGGTATTCTTCCCAAGTAGACTCCATAAACTCCTCTACCTTAGAGGTTTTGTCTTCTTTAGATTTGTCAAATTCTCTATCGAGCATGTCTCTAAATTCAGTGGCAATCTCATCAACATAAGATTGATCCACTGATTTTTCATTCAACAAATGCTGAACATAAATATCCTTCGGATTCGGATGTTTTGCAATGGCTTTATATAAAGTAGGTTGGGTAAAACGAGGTTCGTCACCTTCGTTATGTCCGTATTTACGATATCCTAATAAATCGATGAACACGTCTCGTTGGAACTTCATTCGGAATTCCAAGGCAATCTGCATGGCATGACAAACAGCCTCGGTGTCATCCGCATTCACGTGCATTACTGGGGATAGTGTCACCTTACCAACATCAGTACAATAAGTACTTGATCTTCCATCCAGATAGTTGGTGGTAAATCCGATTTGATTGTTCACCACAATATGAATCGTTCCTCCCGTTTGATACCCATTCAATTTGGCCATCTGCACCACTTCATAAGCAATACCTTGACCTGCAATGGCGGCATCACCATGAATTACGATTGGAATAATTTTACTTGTATCGCCGTTGTATCTGTTATCAATTTTCGCTCTGGTAATCCCTTCGGCTACTGAAGCTACTGTTTCTAGGTGAGACGGATTCGGAACCAAATTCATTTTGATTTGAGATCCGTTTCTGTAGGTTTTACTTAGGGTTAATCCTAAGTGATACTTTACATCACCATCAATAGATTCGTCCTCAAAGTCTTTTCCTTCAAACTCACTGAATAAGTCCCGTACCGGTTTCTTGAAGATATTCACCAGGGTGTTCAATCGACCCCTATGAGCCATTCCCAAAACACATTCTTTTACGTCATACTTTTCAGCCGCATTTCTTAAGAAAAGGCTTAATCCCGGAATTAAGGTTTCCCCTCCTTCTAAAGAGAATCGCTTCTGTCCAACGTACTTTTTTTGAAGAAAACTTTCGAAGGTTACCGCTTGGGTAAGTTTATTTAAAATGTACTTCTTGGTTTCAACATCATAGGTTGGGTGGTTGTCATTTTCATTCAGGCGATTTTGAATCCATTTGATGCGTTCCGGATTTCGCATGTACATGTACTCTACTCCTATAGAATCACAGTAAATACGCTCCAAATGCTCAATGATTTTGGCAAGGGTTACCTTCCCTAATCCGAGTATTTCACCTGCCGAAAACGTTAAATCTAAATCGTTTTCTGAAAGACCGAAATTTTCCAATTCAAGGGTAGGTAAATACTGTCTTCTTTCACGCACAGGGTTTGTTTTGGTAAACAAGTGACCTCTTGTACGATACCCATTGATTAAATCAGCTACCAAGAATTCTTTTCGAACTTCATCTGGTACAACGAGGTCTTGCAAGGCAGAATCGTCACTGTAATTTTCATTGGCTAAATCATAGCCTTGAAAAAAACTTCTCCAACTTGGTTCAACGGAATCAGGATTTAAAAGATATTGATCGTATAGATCTGCAATGAAGCCAGAATGCGCTGCATTTAAAAAAGAAAACTTATCCATGAATGTGTAAGCGAGTTATCATCAAATAAT
>CAYFJL010000285.1:0-3697 GCA_964343335.1 uncultured Polaribacter sp.
TGGGATTATTTCCTTGCCAGTTGATGAACACATCAACCCCTACCAAACTTTGTTTCTGTTTCTTTCTATAATACTCCGGAATGGTAATTACACCTTTTCCTTCGCTTATGTTACTTGCTTGTAATTGTAACGGTTTTTGACCCAAATTCTCAATGACTTTATCAGCAAATTCTTGGGTAGTTACCCTTGCTACACTGTTTTCTTCTTGATAAATATCAGCAGTGTGATATCCTTGTTCTATCGTTGTTAATAGTGCGTTTTTAATAGTATCCGCTGTTTTGGTTTGACCCAAGTGGGCTAGCATTAACACAGAGGCATTGATCAATCCAGACGGATTCGCTATTCCTTGTCCGGCAATATCTGGAGCAGACCCGTGGATTGCTTCAAACATAGCCACATTGGTTCCGATGTTTGCAGATCCAGCTAAACCAACCGACCCAGCAATTTCAGCAGCGATATCAGAAATGATATCTCCATATAAATTCGAAGTAACAATCACGTCATATCGCTCAGGATGTGCCGCTAATTTTGCAGATCCTATGTCAATGATTTCCGAATTACTTTCAATATCTGAATACTCGGCTGCTATTTCCTTGAATACATTGTGGAACAGGCCATCGGTCAATTTCATAATGTTATCTTTGATCATACAAGTCACTTTCTTTCTTCCATAAGCTCTTGCATATTCAAAGGCATAACGTACAATCTTCTCACAACCTGGTCTGGTGATGAGTTTTAAACACTGCACCACATCTTGTGTTTGTTGGTGCTCAATACCTGCATATAGATCCTCCTCATTTTCACGGATGATCACAACATCCATATCAGTAAAATGAGTTTTTACATAAGGTGCTAAAGATTGAACGGGTCTAACATTGGCAAAAAGACCCAGCGATTTTCTCAAGGTAACATTTAAGCTTTTGTACCCTTTCCCTTGTGGTGTAGTAATAGGTGCTTTAAGGATGATCTTGTTCTGGTTGATCACATCCCAAGCATTTTTATCGATTCCCGCCGAATTTCCTGACAGGTATACTTTTTCTCCTAATTCAATTTTTTCAGTTTCAATATTTGCGCCACTAGCCTTCAGAATCCTTAAGGTCGCATCCATGATTTCTGGGCCAATCCCATCACCATGAGCAACTGCAATTTTTAAAACTTCTTGTCCTCTTGTAAGCTCTTGCTTCTCATTAAATAAAGTATTGTGCATATTTCAGTTTTTTGAATAGTGCAAATTTCTGAAATAAAATGCATAATTTTTTATTTATGTTTATTATGATTTACATAAACTTTATTTTATATAAGTTTTAGTAAACATATTGAAAACAAGAAGGCTACAACTTAAGCTTGTCCTGTCGGACCGAAATTTAATGGAATTGGTGTTTGTTCGTAGTCTTTAATTTCTCCGTGAGCTTGTTCAAACTTTCGAACATTGTCAGACAAAGCTTTCACCAAACGCTTTGCGTGTTGCGGAGTTAAAATGATTCTAGACTTCACTTTAGCCTTTGGAACACCCGGCATAATATTGATAAAATCCACAATGAATTCAGACATTGAGTGATTGATAATGGCTAAATTAGAATAGGTCCCTTCTGCGATTTCTTGATCTAACTCTATATTAATTTGGCCTTCTTGGTTTTGATTTTGATCCATAACATTTATAAAAAAATAAAGCCTCTAAAATTTAGAGGCTTTATCGGTTATTAAAAACTTTGTTCTATTTCGTCTTTAGGCCCTACGATGATGTTATCATAGAATCGCATTCCCGTACCAGCAGGAATCTTCTTACCTACGATTACATTCTCTTTAAGACCTTCTAAAGTATCTACTTTACCGCTTACAGCTGCTTCATTCAATACTTTTGTAGTTTCCTGGAAGGAAGCCGCAGAAATGAATGATTTGGTCTGTAACGAAGCTCTCGTGATTCCTTGTAATACTTGTTCAGCTGTTGCTGGTTTTGCATCTCTCGCAACTACCAAGTTCTTATCATTACGTCTTAATAAAGAGTTTTCATCTCTCAATTGACGTGCTGAAATGATTTGACCAGCCTTTAAGTTTTCAGAATCTCCAGCATCCTCTACTACTTTCATTCCGTAGATCGCATCATTTTCTTCGATGAAATCATTCTTGTGAATCAATTGATTCTCTAAGAATAAGGTATCACCTGAATCGATGATTCTCACTTTACGCATCATCTGACGAACAACAACTTCGAAGTGTTTGTCATTAATTTTCACACCTTGCAGACGGTATACTTCTTGAATTTCATTCACTAAGTACTCTTGTACCGCAGATGGACCTTTGATACGTAAGATATCAGACGGAGTGGTAGCACCATCAGACAATGGCATACCGGCTTTGATAAAGTCGTTTTCTTGTACTAAGATTTGGTTTGACAACTTCACCAAGTACTTCTTCAACTCACCAGTTTTAGACTCAACGATAATCTCACGGTTACCTCTTTTGATTTTACCGAATGATACAACACCATCAATCTCAGAAACTACAGAAGGATTCGATGGATTTCTTGCCTCGAATAACTCGGTTACTCTTGGTAAACCACCCGTAATATCCCCTGCTTTTCCAGATTTTCTTGGAATCTTCACTAAGGTTTTACCTGATTCTACTTTATCACCATCATCTACGATTAAGTGAGCACCTACAGGTAAACTATACGAACGCAATGCATTTCCGTCTTTATCAACAATCAATAATGATGGTAATACTTTTTTGTTCTTAGAATCAGTAATTACTTTTTCTTTGAATCCAGTTTGTTCATCAATTTCTACCGTAAAGTTGATTCCTTGCTCTAAGTTATCGAACTGTACAGTTCCGTCGAATTCAGAAACGATTACACCGTTAAATGGATCCCACTGACAGATTACGTCACCTTTCTTGATGGTCTTCTTGCCTTTGTTAAAGATGATCGAACCGTAAGGAATAATGTTTGTACTTTGTGTAATGTCTGTCTTCTTATCTTTAATTTTGATTTCAGCTGTTCTAGAAATAACGATATCTACTTCGTTTCCTTCGTTGTCTTTTCCTTGAACTGTCCTCAAGTCGTCGATTTGAACTTTACCGTCGAACTTAGAAATCAATTTGTTTTCTTCTGAGATGTTACCAGCAACACCACCAACGTGGAACGTTCTTAAGGTTAACTGTGTACCAGGTTCACCAATCGATTGTGCGGCAATTACACCAACAGCCTCACCGATTTGAATATTCTTTCTAGTTGATAAGCTTTGTCCGTAACAAGAAGCACAAATTCCTCTAGTAGACTCACAAGTCAATGGAGAACGAACCTCAACTCTATCGATACCAGAAGCATCAATTTTAGCAGCAATAGCTGAAGAAATAACTTCATTTGCCTGAACCAATACCTCATCTGAAATTGGATCGTAGACATCATGTAAAGAAACACGACCTTCAATTCTATCAGATAATGACTCGATGATTTCATCGTTTTTCTTCAATGGAGTGATATCCAATCCTCTTAAGGTACCACAATCTTCTTCATTAATGATCACGTCTTGAGAAACATCAACCAAACGACGGGTTAAGTAACCAGCATCTGCCGTTTTCAAGGCCGTATCTGCTAGTCCTTTACGTGCACCGTGCGTTGAGATAAAATATTCTAAGATTGATAATCCTTCCTTAAAGTTCGATAAGATTGGGTTTTCGATAATCTCTCCACCACCAG
>CAYFJL010000286.1:0-3689 GCA_964343335.1 uncultured Polaribacter sp.
AGCAAAACTGCATTTGTTTTTGTCTTCATTAGAATGATTTTTGAATTAGTCAACCGCTAAAATGACCCTTTTTAAAAAGAATTCCAATGAAACAGTCTTAAAAAGCACAGTGATTTAGTACGAGAAAAGCAAAAAAAATTATTATTTCATAATCAAATTATGTTAAATTAATAGTATTTAACAGTTAAAATTCAAAAGTTAATATCTGTTTAACAAAATAGCTTAACAAAATTGTTAATCTGTTGAATAATCCAAATAGTACTAATTTTTTGTTAAACATATCCTTTTGGCATCTATTGTTAAATTAACAGAGGTGGTATGAAGGGGTTATCTGAACATCAAAAAATGGAAATTTTACTCCCTATCAGAAAAATATAGCTACATTTTCTTTGGTTATTTTACCGAATACTTACCAAGATAAGTGTTAAGTTTTCTACTGCATCCGATATACAGACCGTGAAAGAATACTTACAAATGGAATCCTATGTAATTTCTGATTTTTTACCCAATAAGGATACTTATCCTTTTGAATTGGGGGGATAAGTTTATACTCGTACTGTATTGAATTGATATTATGCATACAACTGTTTTAGTGATTACGCAACTCCTCCTTCGGCAGCGTGCTTTTTGGCGACAATGTTTTTTTCTTATCACTATGTTAGTCAACTCTTTATTTATCTATTAAACGAATTTTTTTAAGAACTGGCTCAGAAAGTTTAAAATTTACATTTTGGAGTTGCCTTTCACCCAAAAAGGCTATGATTTACAGCTTACTTTAAATTATCCTATTATGAGCGACGATTTTATATTAAACTTTACTCCAACTGGTATGATTCCAACAAAGGACATGACCCCAAATGTTCCAATTTCGGTATCGGAGATAGTTGAAGATGTTCATCGAGCCAATGAGATTGGGATTACAATGGTGCACTTGCATGCCAGGGATGAAGTAACAGGAGCACCGACCTATAAAAAGGAAATCTATTCCAAAATTGTTTCAGGGATTCGGAAATATGCACCAGAGCTGGTTGTTTGTTTATCCTTGAGTGGAAGGGACTTCAGTGAAATTGAATTAAGGAGTGATCCCCTTATGTTGGATGGAAACCTTAAACCGGATATGGGAAGTCTTACCCTAAGCTCTTTAAATTTTAACCGTACTGCAAGCGTCAATGCTCCAGAAACTATAATGGGACTAGCTTCTATTATGAAAGAAAAGGGGATTGTACCAGAGCTGGAAGCGTTTGATGTTGGTATGATCAACTATGTCAAATATTTGGAAAAGAAAAACCTGATAGAACCGCCTTATTATTTCAACCTTTTGTTCGGGAACATCGCATGTTCACAAGCGAATTTATTGCACGCTGGGGTTATGATAAATGACCTCCCTGACAATTCGTTATGGAGTTTGGCGGGTATCGGCAATGAGCAATTAAAGATGAACTCCTTGTCCCTAGCTTTTGGAGGCGGGGTTAGGGTCGGTATTGAAGACAATATATGGTTTGATACAAAAAGATCCAGACTGGCTACGAATTCTGAGTTGTTGGAACGTGTCCACCTTATAGCCAACGCAAATGGTAGAAAGGTGATGACACCAAATAGTTTTAGGTCAATAATGGAAATGGAAAGTGGAAATGGAAAATACGGAAGAAACTTTAAGGACCAAGCGAGTTAAAATAAAGAAGGGCAATTCCGCTTCTGGGATCAAACGATACAAAGATATTATATCGAATGGATTGTTTATGTTCGGACTTCTGAATAGATTGGCGAATATAGGGGTTGATATATGCCCATATTATTGGGTACAGGAAGAAACAGAACCATGTGAGCAACCCATGATTAAGGATGATGCCGCCTACTCCGTAAGGTATTTAAACCTGGACGAACTAAAAGCTGTTTGCCACTTGAAGCCCGGGGAGGAATATGATAAGATGATGAAAGATGTGGAAAATGGTCATCTGGTAATCGCGCTGGAAAAAGACAAAACCATTGCTGCCTATACCTTCGTGGAACTGAACAGCTTTAATTTTAAAGGGCGAAGATTTAATCTCAAACCAAATGAGGCCTATCTTTTGAACATGTGGACTTTTCATGAATTCAGGGGAAAGAACTTGGCACCTTATTTAAGATATCAGACTTACAAGATTCTATCCGACAAAGGAATTGATATTAAATACAGTATTACCGATTACTTCAACAAGTCTTCCATAAAATTCAAGCAGAAACTAAACTCCAAACCCAAATCACTTTATTTGGCTATTGTTTTATTTAAAAAATTCACGTGGAACTTTACATTACGTAGAGATTTAACAAAAAGGCGATAAGTACACAGTGGCGATGTATAATTCTTACTTTCCGATGCAAAAAGTAACAATATTTTATTTTACTGGGCTTGCAGACTTGTGAGACACAAATGAGAAACAAAACAAGATTTTTGCTTACTTCTATACAATTATTGAAACAATATTAATAAATTTTATATCACTTGCTTTAAATTGATAAAGAATTATGTGCTTTTTATTTCCTTAAATATTAAAATAAATTTTTGTTATATTTCCAAAAACTTTGAAGGTGTATGATAAATTTTCCATTAGTGGCCGGAACGCTCGCTTCAATGCTCCATGTAATTTCTGGGCCAGATCATTTGGCAGCAGTAACACCATTGGTAATCGAAACTAAAAGGAAAGCATGGAAAATCGGCTTATTTTGGGGACTTGGACACTTATTCGGTATGCTTTTAATTGGTGTTTTATTTTTTTTATTTAAAGATGTTATTCCCATAGAAAGTATTTCAGAATATAGTGAGCAGTTAGTGGCCATAGTACTGATTGGTGTTGGCTTATGGGTGTTTTATCGCATTTTTAATCAGAAAAAGAAGCACCTACATCCACATGTGCATCATGGGACTGAAACCTATGTTCATATTCACGAACACGAACATATTCATTCGGATGGGCATCACCATACACACAATAAAATTGTAAAACAGGATGTGTTATCTTCTTTAGGAATTGGTTTTTTACATGGATTAGCTGGTGTAGCCCATTTTCTATTGCTTTTACCAGTATTAGGCTTTAAAGATAATTCCGAGGGTGTTCAGTATATCCTTGGGTTCGCCATTGGAACTGTATTAGCGATGTCAGCCTATGCGTTAATTCTAGGTAGATTAACGACATATTCGAAGCATCAGCACAATGATAATTTCTTTAAAGGAATTCGTTTAGCTGGTGGGCTATTTGCTTTGGTAATAGGTTTTTACTGGCTTTACTTAAGTCTTTAAGTTACAAATTACAAGTCTATGATTTCCAGTATCTGCAATAAATAATTGATTGTTATGTGTAGTTATTGAAAAAGGCCAATAAATAGCACTTTGCGTTCCTGTTAAGTTACCTTTATACTCACTACTTGTTTGAAAGTTAGGTCGTCCAATTAAACCATCCGCACCTTTGTTATTTTCTTCAGGAATCTTATCAAAAACTAAAATCCTACTATTGCCTGTATCATTTACTAAAATACCTTCTTCATAGAAACAGGTATCATAAGTCCAGTTTAAGGTATTATTTTCAGGTGAAAGCCTAAATTGATTCTGTCCAGAATTGTCAAAATTTTCCTGACCTATAATAATATCTGACTGTTTATTAGGGGCTTCATTCTTATCCTTCCAAATTAAAATCCTATAATATTGCGTGTCC
>CAYFJL010000287.1:0-3686 GCA_964343335.1 uncultured Polaribacter sp.
CGCCGAGAAAGCAATGAAGTGCCATAATGGATCATCAATAGGCTCGGTAAACATTCCCAAACTCGCTGCCACTAGCGGTACATTATCAATAACCGCAGAACCAATTCCTAAGAAGATAACCACCAAATCAGATACTTTGGTTCCTTGTAATTCGGTGCCCAATAACGGAATATTCTCTTTCAGGCTGTCCGCAAAATTGAATAAAATACCTAAAGACTCTAAGGCAGCTACTGCCATTAATATCCCCAAGAAAAATAAAATACTTGGCATTTCAATTTTAGAAAGCGAATGATGCACCGGACTATGATGTCCATGCGCATAAGACTCGGTCGGATCAAAATAAGTCAAAGATATTTTTGTCTTAGAATATAATTCCGCAAAGGTTGCAACCACCGCCAAAGACATCATCATGCCTACATATGGAGGTAAATGCGTTACGGTCTTAAAGATGGGTACGAATACAATGGCTCCCAAACCTAAGTACAGCATGGTTGCACCATACGGACTTTTCGGTTTGTCTTCATCCACATCCAATTCGATTTCACCTTGAAAAGCGGGTAAGAAGGACGCGATAAATGATGGAACCACCATACAAAGTAATGACGGAATAAACAGATAGGTAAATAACATCATGGTACTTACTTTATCTCCAATCCATAACATGGTTGTGGTTACATCCCCAATTGGTGAGAAGGCCCCACCTGCGTTTGCCGCCACAATGATCAAACCAGCAAACCAAATTCGATCGTCTCTTTCTTTTACAATCTTCTGTAAAATAGAAATCAATACAATGGTAGCGGTAAGGTTATCAATAATAGCAGAAAGAATAAACGCCAAGATAGAGAACATCCAAAGCAGCTTCTTTTTACTCTTGAATTTTACATAATTCTTTATGGTTGAGAATCCGTCGAAATAATCAATGATTTCAACAATGGTCATAGCACCCAGTAGGAAGACAAGAATTTCGGCTGTTTTCCCAAGATGATGCAACAAGGTTTCCTCTACCCAATGCATTTTATCATCGTGCGCCAAGGAGGCAAAACCTTCGACAAGACTATGCGATGACGTGTCAAACCAATTATTGAAAGCATCAATGCCAAGCGCAATAAACGCCCAACACAAGGCCATCATGATCAAAGCAGGGATAAGTTTATCTAATTTTAAATTGTGTTCGAGCGTAATGGCTAGGTAACCCATTACGAACACTAAAATAATTAAAGACTCCATTCAGAATGATTTTTTGATTGATTATAGTAATTCTTCTAAGGCAAGTTCGAACGCCGTTTCACTGATATTTAATTTGGATGCGTTCTTTTCGTGTGTTTTCTTCAATGCTTCTTTTATGGTCTTCGAGGTATCGTCAAAAATTGCCTTATCAGTCATTTTTACCCTACGTTCCATAAAGTAAGCAAACACTCTTGCCATGCCACAATTTGAGATAAAATCTGGAATTAAACTAACTTTTTTATCAGTTTCTTCCATAATTGGACCAAAAAATATCTCTTTATCAGCGAAAGGAACATTGGCTCCACAAGAGATTACTTCAAGGCCTGTAGCGATCATTTCACTAATTTGTTGTCTGCTAATTAAGCGTGAAGCAGCACAAGGCATAAAGATTTCACAAGGCAACTTCCAAATACTTTGATTGATTTCATCAAAAGGGATCATATGATCCGCCACCAGTGTATTTCCTTTTTTATTTAAAAACAGATTTCTGATTTCTTCGTGAGAAAATCCGTCTTCATTGATCACACCTCCGGCTCTATCGATGATTCCGACAATCTTAGCACCCATCTGAGATAGGTAAAAAGCAGCTGCCGATCCCACATTTCCAAATCCTTGCACAATGGCTCTTTTTCCTTTTACCGATCCTCCGTATATGTCGTAATAATGTTTTACAGCTTCAGCAACTCCAAAACCAGTGATCATGTCGGCAACGGTATATTTTCTTGATATTGATGGCGATAATTGCTCGTCTTCGATCACCTTAATTACCCCATGTCGTAATTGACCAATTCGGTTGATTTTATCAGCCTCCGTTGGCTTGAAATGGCCGTTAAAAACGCCTTCCTGCGGATGCCAAACGCCACTTTCTTCCGTAATCGGAATTACCTCATGAATTTCATCTACGTTTAAATCGCCCCCCGTACCATAATAACTCTTTAACAATGGTGCTACTGCCTTGTACCAACGCTCCAAAACTCCTTTTTTACGAGGATCACTCGGATCAAAATTGATTCCGGATTTCGCACCTCCAATGGCCGGACCAGATACGGTAAATTTCACTTCCATGGTTTTGGCAAGTGATAATACTTCATTCATATCAAGTCCTTCTCGCATTCGAGTACCACCTCCAGCAGCTCCGCCTCTCAAGGAATTAATCACAGTCCATCCTTCCGCCTCGGTTTCCGGATCCTTCCAATTAAAAACAACCTCAGGCTGCTTGTTTTCATACTTTTGTAAAAGTTCTTTAATCATTGATTTGTAAGTTTCGGTTCCGATTTAAAAAATCAGAATATTTGAGTAAAAAGTAGTTTTAAAAAAACCGAAACAAAAATACAGAATCTATTGCTTATTGCATGAGCGGTTGGTAGATTTCTCCAGATGAATGGTCCTTTCGAGCTCCTGTTACCGATTGCAAACAATTCACCCGATTTTCCATTCTCAAAACTCCAAGTAATGCAAATACCAACGCTTCTTTAAATTCGATGATTTCTTTATTAGGAACAACTATTTTTGAAGATGAATAATATGCAATTCGCTGCATCAAAAATTCGTTCATTACTCCTCCACCAGTGGCTAAAACCGATGTATTCTCTTTAAAATAAGCACCAATTTGAAAAGCAATATGTTCCACGAAGGTTCTTAATTTGGACTTGATCGAAATCTCGTGTTTTTCTAAAATTGGAAAAATGTGAGACTGCACCCATTCCAATCCGAGTGATTTAGGATGAGATTGTCCATAGTAATCTAACGCATTCAATTCAGTCAAAAGTTGATCATGAACCTGTCCTTCCGAAGCCAGCTTTCCTCCTTTATCAAAATTAAAACCTAAGGTATTGGAAAGCTGATTTAATACAATATTCACCGGACAGATATCAAAGGCAATTCTTTCATTGCTATCATTCTCATAGGAAACATTTGAAAATCCGCCTAAATTCAAACAATAATCATAATTACCAAACAACAATCGGTCACCAATTGGGACCAATGGCGCTCCCTGTCCGCCTAACTGAACATCTTGCGTTCTGAAATCACACACCACGGGTAATTTGGTTTCATTGGCCAACACTTGACCATCGCCAATTTGAAGGGTAATTCCATTTTCTGGTTGATGAAAAATCGTATGTCCATGGGAAGCAATAAAGTCGATTTCTTCAAGTTTGAACTCTTCAATAAAAGCATTCACAAATCCGCCTAAAAGCCGACCATAATCAGCATTCAAAATTTGAAGATCTTCTTCCTTTTGGTGAATGCCTGTTTTTAACTTTTCATGCCAATCGTTTGAGTACCAATAAGTCTTGGAAGTCTTGATTTTAAAGGAATTAAGAGAGTTCTTTTCGAACTGAACAAAAACAACATCAAGACCATCAAGAGAAGTCCCTGACATCAAACCGATGACCTTGTAGGTTTTTTTATTCATATCCTAAAAATAACAAAAGATTATTGAAAAAAATGTTACGAAA
>CAYFJL010000288.1:0-3619 GCA_964343335.1 uncultured Polaribacter sp.
GCGGATTTAATTGTTTTTATGTTGCTCATTTGTAGTAAATTAATAAGCAAGCAAAGCTACTTAAACCTACAAAGATTCACAATTAAAATTCCTAACAAAAAGAGGGTTTATTAACAATTCTAGAGAATTGTACTTACTTTTTGGCAAACGTATTCCAAAAGCGTTTCATCTTCAGGCGTAAAAGGATTGGCAGTATGAGAATCAATGTCTATTTGACCAACGTTTTCACCCTCAACAAAAATCGGAATTACAATTTCAGATTTCACTTTCCATCCGCAGGAAATATAGTTGTCTTGCTCTGAAACGTCTTGCACCACAAAGTTCTCATTGCTCACTGCCACTTGACCGCAGATTCCTTTTCCAAAAGGAATGATGGTATGATCAGTAGGCTCACCTGTAAACTCGGCAAGTTTTAATTCTTCTTTATCGCCATTTTTAAAATAGAAACCGACCCAATCGTAGTAAGTGATTTGATTCTCTAAGTAATCACAAATAGATTGTAAGGTTTTGGAAGTATTCTTATGGTCTGCAAAGATCTGATCAATGCCCGACTGTAACTGCTCGATATTCATATTGCAAAAATACGGCAAATCCGATTAATTTCTTTTAACAAAATGTTTGAGAACTAAGTTGTAAATTTGCCACTGGAATGAAACGTGTTACTAAAATAACATCTGTAGTATTAGCTTTGTTTGTTGTATTCTCAACCTTGAGTTTTACAGTAGATAAGCATTATTGTGGGGATTTTTTAGTTGATGTTTCCGTTTTTGGAGAGGCGGATGATTGCGGTATGCAAATGTCTAAGTCCTTGAAAAAGAAAAATTGCTGCAAGGACGAAAAGATCACTTTTGAAGGTCAAGATGTCTTGCCTTTGCAGAAAGTAGATCAACTCTCTTTCGATCAGCAATTATTCATTGCTGCTTTCGTTGCGGTTACTGAGTTTCAGTTTGTTCACCCTGAAAATAACGAAACTCCGTTTAAAGCCTTTCCACCACCCGATATTCCCATTGACTATCAATCTGAATTTCAGGTTTACATCATTTGATTTCACAATTTCAACTGCATTAAGAATTACTAACTAATTCTTATGTGTGACTTTTTATTGAACACTGATTCATAAAAAACAACTTGAAATTATATCAAATGAAAAAAACAATAGTATACATATTATTAATAGCTAGTTCCTCTATCTTCTCTCAAGACATGTTGAAGGGAATGATTATGGACAAGAACAATCCTAAAGATAATTTAGGAATGGAAGGGGTGACCGTTTTTTGGTTGAACACCAATGTTTCGGCAGTTACCAATCAGAAAGGTTGGTTCGAAATTCCTTACAAGAACTCCTATCGAAAACTAGTGGTAAGTTATTTGGGTTACAAGACCGATACATTGACCATAGTGAGTAGTAAGACCATCCATCATTATTTAACCGCTCAAAATGAGTTGGATGAGATAGAAATAAAATCAAAAAAGGCAAGTACGCTACGTAATTCCTTGACAACAGCCAATGTCTTTACCGTGAATAGCGAAGAATTATTAAAAGCGGCCTGTTGTAACCTTGGAGAAAGTTTTGAAACCAATCCGTCTATTGATGTGAATTTTTCAGACGCACTCACAGGAACTCGTCAAATCCAAATGTTGGGATTGAAGAGTCCGTATTTATTAATTACTCAAGAGAACATTCCGAATATTCGTGGGGCATCCCAGGTTTTCGGGCTCACATTTACACCGGGTACTTGGGTAGAAAGCATTCAGATTTCAAAGGGTGCGGGATCTGTAGTGAACGGATTTGAAAGTATTTCTGGACAAATCAATACAGAGTTGGTAAAACCGTTTAGCGATGATCCATTCTTTTTGAATGCTTATGCTAATGTGAACGGGCGCCTAGAACTCAATACGCATATTAACCGAAAGGTGAGTGATAAATGGTCAACTGGATTGTATGTCCATGGCGATTACCGCGGTCAAAAGTTCGATAACAATGGCGATCGATTTTTAGACATGCCATTAGCAAATCAAATCAATGTGATGAATCGCTGGCAATACACCAATCCGGAAAAAGGATGGGTGAGTTTTATCAACTTTAGGTTTTTAAATGACAACAAGCAAACTGGGGAAATAAATTTTGATACAAATACAGATAAAGGCACCACAAATGCTTGGGGAAGTGAAATTGAAACGAATCGTGTTGATTTCTCTACCAAAGTGGGTTATGTTTTTCCAGAGATGCCCTTTCAAAGTTTCGGTTTTCAGTTTGCCTATAGTAATCATGAACAGGAGTCTTACTTTGGCTTAAGAAATTACAATATTCAGCATGAAAGTATTTACAGTAATTTCTTATTTAACTCGATTATTGGAGACACCAGAAATAAGTTTAAAACCGGTATTAGCTTCACCCATGATAGCTATAACGAAGATGTGCTAATGCAAAATTTCAATCGAATTGAGAATTCCGTTGGAACATTTTAAGAATACGCCTTTGATAACCTAGATAACTTTAGTTTGACAGCCGGGCTCCGATTGGACCATCACAACTTACTTGGAACTTTTATGACGCCAAGATTGCATTTGCGTTATGTTCCTTGGGAAGGAGCCACCCTCAGAACGTCTTTCGGTAGGGGTATTCGAAGCGCTAATATTTTTTCGGAAAATCAGCAATTATTCGCCAGTTCAAGAGCTATCAATATTACCAATGCTAATGGATCTATATACGGATTGGACCCTGAAATTGCATGGAACTATGGAGCTTCTTGGTTACAGAAATTCAATTTGTTTGGTAATAAAGGTGATTTTACCATCGATTATTACAGAACCGATTTTGAGAATCAAGTCGTGGTCGATTGGGAAAACCCGCAGCAAATTGCTTTTTACAATTTGAATGGTAGATCTGTTGCCGATAGTTTTCAAATTGAAGTGAATTACAATCTCGCTAAAGGATTGGATATGCGAACCGCCTACAAGTATTTTGATGTGGTTACCGATTACAATTCAGGACGATTGCAAAAACCATTACAGCCTAGAAATAGGTGGTTTGCAAACCTTTCTTACGAAACAGCATTGAATCAAGATCAACAATGGCGATTTGATGTCACCTTTAATCATATTGGTTCACAGCGATTACCAAATACAAGTACGAATCCACAGCAGTATCGATTACCAACTGTTGTAGACGGATTTGAACTGTTGAATTCTCAGATAACCAAAGTGTTTTCAAAACGATTTGAACTTTATATAGGTGCAGAGAACATCACCAATACCCGACAATTGAATCCGATTGTTGCAGCTGATGATCCATTTGGACCTAATTTTGATACCACCATTGTATATGCGCCAATTTTCGGGCGAATGTTCTACAGTGGTTTACGATTTAGAATAGATTAATAATTGACAACAATTAAAACACAAAAACAATGAAAAAAATAGGAATTATTATTTGTGCCCTGATGATTGGATTGACAGTTCAATCACAAGAAAAGAAACTGAATAAAAATGCGAAAGTTACTTTTGAAGTAGATGGCGTTTGTGGAATGTGTAAGAAGCGCATTGAAAAAGCTGCTTTAAACACCAAAGGAGTAAAATTTGCTACATGGAGTGTTAAAACTCATCAATTAACCCTAGT
>CAYFJL010000289.1:0-3609 GCA_964343335.1 uncultured Polaribacter sp.
GGAACCTTGAGCGTTTTTGGCTATCAAATGCGGTTCGACCTTGCCGAGGGCTTTCCCATGGTAACTACCAAAAAACTGCACCTAAAATCCATTATCCATGAATTGTTGTGGTTTTTAAAAGGCGATACCAATATCGCCTATTTACAGGAAAATGGGGTACGCATCTGGAATGAGTGGGCCGACGAAAACGGTGATTTGGGGCCCGTGTACGGACACCAATGGCGCAATTGGAACAGTGAGGAAATCGATCAGATCAAAGAAGTAGTCGACACCTTAAAAAACAATCCGAACAGCAGAAGAATGTTGGTTTCGGCTTGGAATCCCAGTGTGTTGCCCGATACCTCGGTATCTTTTGCAGAAAATGTGGCCAACGGAAAGGCTGCCCTCCCGCCCTGCCATGCTTTTTTCCAATTTTATGTGGCCGATGGCAAGCTTTCCTGCCAGTTGTACCAGCGCAGTGCGGACATTTTTTTGGGCGTTCCGTTCAATATTGCCTCCTATGCCCTATTTACCTTAATGATGGCCCAAGTATGCGGCTACCAACCTGGGGATTTTATACACACCTTTGGTGATGCCCATATCTACAACAACCACATGGAGCAGGTGGAACTGCAATTGAGGCGTGACCCACGACCCTTGCCCACCATGAAATTGAACCCTGAGGTGAAGGATATTTTTGATTTTACTTTTGATGATTTTGAGCTTTTGAACTATGACCCGCACCCTCATATTAAGGGGGTGGTTGCCGTCTAAGGTTTAGAAATTATTTAGCTATGCCCAGAACTATTTTTATCATATGCACCTTCCTCACTTTTGGGAGCGTGTTTTCGCAAGGTGATTTTAAATACTTTCCCCAAGAACAGATAATAATTCCGGCATGCAAAAGTAATCCCAATAAAAGTGAATGCGTTTATGAGTATTTAAAAGAACAGGTCGTAACCTTTATTACAGATAAAAAGAGATCAAAACAATTCCTTAAATACGATAAAGATACCTTAAAAGTAGGCGCACACTTGGTATACGGACTCAACAACGACATTATTTCTGAAAAAAGTTTTGTTGCCATTCAGGACAAAAAACTGGGTAAGAAATACAACGAGGACCTCAAAGATCTTTTTTATACCATTAACATAGATCAAATCCAAAACAGAAAGCCACTTGCCTCAATACATGCATTTTCTTTTGATTTCTTGATTGATAAAAATGGAGAAACCATAGCGTACAAGCATATCAAAAATAAAAATGTCTATTCCGGTGGGGAGGTGCATGAGATTCCAAGGTTCCCCGGTTGCGAAGCGTTGACCGAGCAGCAGGCCCGAGCCTGTTTCCAAGAAAAAATGCAGAATCACATCAAAACCAATTTTAATTATCCAAAATTGGCCAGGGAAAAAGGCATTTCTGGAACGGTTTACATCATTTTTGACATCAATCGGGAGGGAAAAATTGAAAACATCAGATTAAGCGGGGAATATATTTTAAAGGAAGAGGCTATGAGAATAATCAAACTACTACCAGATATGTCTCCTGGGACCGTCAATGGTGAGCCCGTAAAAGTCCCTTATTCTATTCCTATGCACTTTCGACTATAACATAAAACCGTCCAATATGAAACCCACCTGCTAGTAATAGTCTCATGGCTCATGACCAATACAACTCCCATACCGCCTCAATAACAGAACGAGTGTGAAGCATGTCTGTCGACCAAGGCAGGATTACACTACCAGTAGGCTTTAAATCATCATTTTCTTAGCTCCAAAATTACCTTTCTTAAAGCAGTTACCACATTTCGTAAATCCTCTTTGGAGAAAACCCCTTCCTCTACGTAAAAAAGCATTTCCACTCCCTTATCCAGCACATTTGCCAATTCGGCGGGTGAAGCATAAGCATCTTCAAATAATTCAGAAAAAAATATTACCGTAGTATTTTTATCACATTTCCCCATGGTCATACTAAAATATGACCGCAAAGTTATTGATAATTTTAATTCGTCATAATTTATTATGACGTTTCTTCTTTTTTATCTGGTCAATTTTGCTTTGTTAGGATATTTTCAATGTTGACCAAGCAGGAATTATCAGTTAAAATCGGAAATCGAATCAAACAGCTCAGAAAAGAGAAAAACATTTCTCAAGCTGAGTTGGGTAGATTATGTGGTCGCGATAAACAACATATCGAACTCATCGAAAACCACAAAGTTTCCGCAAACACCTACACGCTTTACACTATTGCAATTGCTCTTGAAATTGAGTTTGTAGAGCTGTTCAAGTTTTAATTATCAAAAATCAACCCAAACAGATAAAATCATACGGTCATGTTGAACTTACATGCCTGACGGCAAAGCATGTTTCTGCATCTCATCAAATAGTGAAAAAAGGTGTATGAGACCCTGAAACAAGTTCAGGGTGACGCCACAACGATTGCAGTGGATACGAAAACCATAGTAATTCGGTGAAAGTCGTATCTTTAATCGAAACGTTGCTAATGGATAGAAAATCTTCCCAATCGGAATTGAAACAGGAGAAACCAGAAGATTTTTGGAACCTATTACCAGCAGATCTGCAACAGGAGATAAAAAATGGTTTAGCGGAACTCGACCAAGGTAAAAGGATTTCATACGAATCGTTCGTAAAGAAAATTTCTAGACAAAAGTATTTATCCTAATTTTCAAAACCATAAAACGCCAACCTCATGAAACCCACCATCATCACCCTATTCGCCGCCCTATTATTCGCCAGTTGCGGCGAGCAGCCGAAAAAAGAAAAAACCGAAACACAAGAAACCACTGTGGAAACTAAAGAAGAAACTGCAGCACCCCAATTAAGGCATGTGGTACTGTTCAAATTCAATGAGACCTCATCGGCTGAAGAGATAGCCCAGGTAGAAGCTGCCTTCGATGCATTGCCGTCCAAAATTTCAGAAATCAAGGCTTACGAAAAAGGCCTCAATAACAGCCCCGAAAACCTGAACAAGGAACTTACCCATTGCTTCCTGTTGACGTTTGAAAGTGAAAAGGACCGAGATACGTATCTTGTACACCCAGACCACGTTGCTTTTACCGAAATTGCGGGTCCACACATTGCCGATGTGCTGGTCGTGGATTACTGGGCAAAGTGATTGTTTTGGTACATCATACCGAAATAACTTACCTCTTCGCTAGATAAGTTTCAGCCTATCGCCAGATTACACGAAGATTCATGGGACCCTGAAACAAGTTCAGGGTGACGAGGAGAACTGTTGAAAAAAAGAACCGCCATCAGCTTTGGGGCGAACCAATGGCGGAAACTGTGTTTTTAGACTTCTAGAACGGCGTTCTCGGCTCCGGCATAATCGTTCCATTGGAAACGATCGGCCTCACCATCGTTCTCATAAGCACCGTCGATCAAATATCTGAACTCGTAGCTGTTCTCAACGGGCAGTTCGAACGTTCCTTTAAAGGTGCCGTTCTTTAATTTCTTCACAGTGCTCTTTTTAGGGTTCCATTTGTTGAAATCCCCGACTACTGCAACTGTTTTTGCCTCATCTGCAGGAACGGTAAATGTTACTTTGCAAACAGGCTTACTTTTTAGGTATTGTTTCTTAATTGCCATGGTACCAAAAATTTTAATTCCG
>CAYFJL010000290.1:0-3590 GCA_964343335.1 uncultured Polaribacter sp.
AGTACTCTTTTGTATCTTTATTCACAAAGTTGTGCAACAGGCACACTACCTACACCTCACGCCTTTTACGTACATTCGTGGTAGCAGCGCGAAGGCGTAGCTAAGGAACGTTAACAACAATGCAAATACACCGAATCATACTCGTATTCATACTGGTAAGTTCTTGTGCTATATCTCAAGAGGTTTCTAGAACTAATCAAGATTGTTTGGTCCGGTATTACTTTACATATTTTGAAGAAGTAGAACATAAAAAAGACGCTTGTGAAGAAGCTCAAGATTCTCTATCAGCAGCTGGTCACATTCAAAATTCATCAGCGAATTCTTTTTTAGAAAAACACTCGAACCTGCATTTTAGATATTTAGAAATTTATGACTTAAACTCGAAACAATTTCCTTCCGCTTTTAACAATAAAACATTTTTCGAACAACTAACTTTAGTTTATCCGAAAAGCAGATCAATAGATTCTGAATATCTGCTTGATTTCCATAACCTACGGGATTTAAGGATTACTGCCAACTTAAAAGAAATGCCTAACTGCTTCTATGAACTAAATAACTTAGATTCAATTTCCTTTATGCTTAATCGGAATGTAGAACTTGATTCAACAAGAGCATTGCCTAGACAAGCTAAAATTGAAACGAACTTAAAGATGACTGAAAACAACGCAAGAACAATCCGCAGTTCTGATCCTATTGAATTAGTATTATGGGATCAAAAGAAAATAAGACCATACCTCGGGATTCTTAAGGATGTTCCGAAAGTCATAATTTACGGAAAGTTAAACGAAAAGGAAATTGAAGAACTTAAACTATTAATCCCTCATGCTGTTTACCACGAAGTAAAGTGAATGTTGTTAACACCACCTAAAAAACACTGCAACGATTGCACTTCGAATGATAAATCATCCTCAGCTCAATCACTCTCCTTTCAAATTATTGCTTAACTTTAAGGATAGCAGCGATTTTTTAGCTGGAGAACGTTGGCACCAATTTGAAAAATGACAGTAGAACAAAAAACATTATGGAAAAAATTAGAAGAATTCCAATTGGATGATTTTGATTCTACGTTCACATTTACTGACAGACTATGTAGAGAAAATGGCTGGAAATACGAATATGCCATTCGGGTAATTAATGAATACAAAAAGTTCATTTTTTTAATCTGTATTTCTGACCATCCGTTAACACCTTCTGACCAAGTTGACCAAGTTTGGCATTTACACCTTTTATACACCCGTTCGTATTGGACAGATTTTTGTAAAAATACTTTAGGAAGAGAAATACATCACGGACCAACTAAAGGCGGAAAAAGTGAAAAAGAAAAATTTGGAGATTGGTATTCTAAAACAAAAGAATTGTATTTGAAAACATTTAATAAAAATACGCCATTGGATATATGGCCATCTTCAAAAGTAAGATTTGGAGAACTAAACTTTAGGAGAGTTAACCTTCATAGAAATTGGATAGTTCCAAAAATTAGAAAAGTATGATTAAAGAACTAACTGATTTATCGCCAGCAGAAATCTTGCTTATTGAAAACCCTCAAGTAAAAGTTGACAAACTTGCAAGAGTTACTTTCTTTGACTTAATATTAAAAGAAGTACTCAAAATAGAAACAAATGAAGAAGCGTCAAAAAAGGACAAGAAAAACCCAACAGTTAGTTTAGGGAAAGCATTTAACAGCTATCAACCATTAAAACACGAATCCATATTTCTGTCTGTATTCACAAAAGATAATGAACTAAAAGTAAAACTCTCAAATCTATTAAAAACCGCATTCGAAAAGATTAAAAATAGTGAAGACTATAAATTGAAATATATTTATTCTGACCACCGAATGAAACAATATTTTAAATCTAATTTTTTTCAAAGATTGTTAGGTGTAAAAGTCATTTCAGAAAACGGAATAAATGTCCAAAAAGAAATAAAAAGGGAACTAAAACGAATTAAAACCAATACGACCAATAAAGTTAAAGGTATAGAAGAAACACTACTTTCTCTTAATGGGAATATTGTTCTTATACCCAAAATACCAACCGAAATTTTCGAGCTGATAGAAAAAAAGAAATCTAGTTTTAGAAAAGAGAACTCTGATTCTGTTTGGGTCGATTATGGCTACTCTTATTTATACTACCACAATACGACCAAAAATCAATTCGATTTAATGGCTATAAATGATTCTGACTTTATGCCAATCATTGAATCTGTTAACGGATTTGATGATTCATCAGGTGATAGTGGTTGCGGTTCAGATGGAGGTTGTAGTGGTTGTGGCGGATGCGGAGGTTGCGGTGGCTGTGGATAAAAAACTGGTGCCAACAACGTATATAAAAAATAGCGGTTTAATCGCTTAGTCGAAACAAAATGAATAAATTAAAGGTCAGTTATAAGCCGAAAAGTTAGTGAATAAAATCCGCTACTTTTCATATACAAGACCGTTGTGCACAATTGGATAACATGAAAGTACACCTAAAAAGAGGAGTCGATAAGTTGAGGTTTGGTATGTCTCGTGAATCAGCGGAGCGAATCATGGGACCTTCTAATAGAGATATACTTGATACAGATGATGAAAATCAACTGATTTGCGAATATTCAGATGCCAAAATCACACTTTCTTACTACAAAAACGAAGATGGTAAATTGGGATATATTAGAAGTTCAAACTCAGAGTTATTAATTAATGACCTAAATGTAATTGATAAGGATGTAAATGAAGTTTTGACTCATGTAGATTCAAACCTATATTCTTGGGAGGAAGAGGAGTACGAATTATTCAAGACGTATTTTCACCAAGATTATTGGCTAACATTAAACGTTGAATATAATAGGGTGATAAGTATTGAGCTAGGTGTTCCTTTCAGGGATGACAATCATTTTGATTGGCCAGATTAAATGTGCACAACACCACCTATACTCCACTTTACCATCTGCTCTTGTTTGAACGATCATCCAAGAACTATCAATCCTCTTTTCAAATTAATGCTTAATTTTAAAAGATACCAGCGGAAGCATAGCTGGAGAACGTTATAAACAACTGTATGACTAAAAGCCACATTCTAGACCTTATCATAAAAAGCGTAGCAATATTCTTTCTAGCCCTAGGATTAGAGCGTTTAATTACAATTATTGTAATGGCTCTTTATGGGTTGATTTACGAAAGTTGGATGACAAGTAAATTTCTAGTTGAAGGAGTGTATTTCATTATATATTATTCAATAAGTGTACTGATAATACTCAAAACAGAAAAAATCGTTCACTTGGTCTTCGGTTCGGATGAAATTGGGCAATCAAAAGAGTTTCAAATTAGTGAAAATGGAAAATCTTATGTCGAAGGAGCAGTGAAAATACTGGGATTAGTTTTCTTAATATTGTCCATCAAAGAAATTTCTTCTACGGTTTTGGATTGGATAAAGATTTTTACTGTTAGCAATTCATTATTTATCAATTTGCTACCTACTTTTATACAGTTAATAATTAGTCTCATTTTAATTAGGAGTCCTAGGTGGTTAATTTCTATACTGAGAATTTAAATGTTTATAACACTAGTAACCGTTGCACATCCCCTTAACCCAACACCATTTTTCTAAAAG
>CAYFJL010000291.1:0-3563 GCA_964343335.1 uncultured Polaribacter sp.
GAAACTATGACTTAACTTTGGATCGGGACAGTCCTAATTCGTTTGAAGACGTACACATAGTAACTTTCCTTATGATAGAAGTTGAAACTGGAATAACATGAGCAACATCATCCACATAAAAAATATGGTCTGCCCCAGATGTATAGCGGCAGTATCCAATATTTTGAAAGATTTGGAGATTCCATATGTATCTATAAAATTGGGAGAAGTGGAATTGCCTGCAACACTTGCTTTAAAGAAAAAATTGTCCTTGTCCATAGAGCTTCAGGAATCCGGATTCAGCTTGATAAACGACCGTAAAAGTCAACTTATAGAACAGATGAAAACCTTGGTCGTGGACAAAATCCATCATTCTTCCGATGGATTGGATATTAAATGGGCGGACTATATAAGCGAAAAACTCCATCTTGATTACAAGTACTTAAGTTCCCTTTTTTCATCTGTGGAAAGCATCACTTTTGAACAGTATATCATCACCCAAAAGATTGAAAGGGTAAAGGAATTATTGGTGTATGACGAACTTACCTTGAGCGAAATTGCCTATCAACTGGGGTACAGCAGCGTGGCCTATTTAAGCAATCAATTTAAAAAAATCAATGGTATGGCACCTACACAATTTAAGAAGAGTACTATACAGAATAGAAAGTTTTTGGATGATGTTTAAGAAGTTTTTGTTGCAAGTTCACTTTATCAAGAAAGCTGTCCAAGGCAACTAGACCATCTCAATACTTCATAATATAATTAAACTTTTAATCGATGCTTAAAATCATACAAATAGTTGCCTTACTACAAGGTCTTTTTATTTTATTCATTTTTTACAGAAGTAGAGCGAATTACAGGAAAACAACTTTTTGGCTCTTTTTTGGAAGCATTGTATCCATACTGCTATACATAATTGGTGATGATGATAACAACCTTTTTATAGATGACGCAGATTGGTTCTTATTTGACAGCTCGTTATTTCTAACATTTCTTTTTTTATACTTCAAGTACTTTAATTCTGCCAAAGAGGTTTTTTTGAAAAGAGACTATTTGTTTTTCTTACCCAGTATGTTTTTGTTTTTAAGTGAAACATTGGAAATGATTTCGGATGGGGAAAACGATTTTTTAGAGATAATAGAGACGTTAATAGAATTCGTGTTTTTGTGCTACTTAATCTATATTTTATACAACTTACTTAAAACTAAAAGGACTAATTGGATTCTTTACTTTGTTGCCCCTATTGTTTTAATATTGAGCATTTCGTATATAAATGGTCTTCTAGATTTGTTTGAATTGGCGCCTATTGTTTTTTCCAGTGATGACGATTTTAATTCCTATTTGCTTCTTGTTGTCGCATTCTTGTTCTATTTTATTACCTTTTATATGATAAGTAAGCCCAAAGAACTCATACCAAATGCTGAGGTCACCAAGTACAAATCGTCTAACCTAACGCCCGAATTGATTGAAAAATATAAAAACGCTTTAATACAAATAATGGAAAAGGAAAAACTTTATCTAGACCACAGGTTATCAATCCATAGTGTGTCAAAAAAATTGAATATTCCTAGACAGTATATTTCTGAAGTTCTAAACTTACATTTAAACAAAAGTTTTCAAGATTTTGTCAATGAATATAGGGTTGAAGCATTTGTAAAAAACCTACAAAACGACCAACATGCCCATTTTACGCTTTTCGGGATGGCCACAGAAGTCGGTTTTAGTTCCAAGTCTTCTTTTAATGCTACATTCAAGAAAGTCAAAGGAATAACCCCTACGCAATTCAGGAATTCTATTGCCCAGAAAAAGGTAATAGGTACAGAATAAGCATTCTGGACAACAGGCAAATAATCTTGTGCTTTGTTGTTTCGTTCTTTGGGGGAATTAAATCCTTAAAGCATGGCATTACAAGAAGAATTGAAAACACAAGGCGACTTTTTATTTAAAAATAGAAGTTATTTACCATTGATTATTTTAGTTATTGGTTTATTGGTATTTATCTATCAAAAACATTACAACAGTGAAGCAATAGACAATTGGTTACCTGAATTCTTCGACTACATTTGGCTTGGCATTAGTTTATTCGGCTTGTATATAAGAGTGGTTACAGTAGCCCATACACCAAAAAACACATCTGGAAGAAATACAACAGAGGGGCAAATTGCTGAAGAGCTAAACACTACGGGCATCTATTCAATAGTTAGGCATCCTTTATATTTGGGCAATTTCTTTATGTGGCTTGGCGTGGCAATGCTCACTAATAACACTTGGTTTGTGATAACCTTCGTTTTGTTCTACGCATTTTACTACGAACGTATAATGTATGCCGAAGAAAGTTTTTTAAGACAAAAATTTGGTAATATCTATCTTGATTGGGCCAAAAAAACACCTGCATTTATGCCTTCATTTAAGTATTATCAAAAAGCTAAATATCCGTTTAGTATCAAAAAGGCATTAAAAAAAGAGAAAAACGGTTTGGCAGCCGTGTTTCTAATATTTTGGGTTTTTAGTTTTATCGGCGAAATGATAAAACTACAGGCTATCAAATTTGAATATGACTTCTGGTTTTATGGTGCTTTGGCTTCATCAATAATATACATAGTATTAAAGATTATGAAAAAACAAAAATTATTGGATGAGATCAATCGCTAATATATTCACAACGCCGCAGATACAGTAATAAGATAATCATAGTCTTCATAATATCTTCTACAAAGACTGGTTTGCATCTCGGCCAAGAGTAAAACTCAATCAAAACTTTAGACATTACAAAAAGAATCTATTTTAAAACAATCAAATTATATATGGAACATTTAAGTCAATCAATCAAGAAATCCTTTTTACCATTATTTTTCATCATAATTAACAGCATGCTATTTGCCCAAGAAGAATACACCTTGAGAGGAGCCATTAGCGATGAGTCAAACGGCGAAGCCATGTTTGGCACAACGATTTATTTAAAAGGCACCACCATAGGCACCACCACAAACGAGTATGGCTTTTACTCCATAACAGCACCAGAAGGAAAATACACATTGGTTGTTTCGTATTTAGGATACAAAGAAATACAAAAAGAGGTGTTTCTTAATAAAGACACAAAACTCAACATTGAAATTAAAGAAGATCCTAGCACACTTGATGAAGTCGTAATTACAGCAGATGAAGGCGTAAAAAATCTAAATGTAAGAAAACCACAAATGGGAGTTGTTACCTTAAAGGCAGAAACAATTGAATTAGTGCCTGCTGTATTAGGCGAAGTAGATCTTATTAAAACCATACAACTTTTGCCAGGGGTTTCAAATAATGGAGAAGGTTCAGCAGGCTTTAATGTAAGAGGTGGAGCAGTAGACCAAAACTTGGTGCTTTTAGATGAAGCCATCATTTACAATACGTCTCACTTTTTTGGATTATTTTCTGTATTTAATAACGATGCAATTAAAGATGTAAAACTTTATAAAGGTGATATTCCTGCTAAATTCGGCGGAAGGACAGCTTCAGTTTTAGATGTAAGGCAAAAAGACGGTAACAATAAGCGGCTTGAACTCAATGGAGGTATTGGATTAATTTCAAGTAGGCTTGCAGTA
>CAYFJL010000292.1:0-3560 GCA_964343335.1 uncultured Polaribacter sp.
TGCGATTTTTGACTGATTTTCTAAATAATGATTTATATTACAAAACCGATTATCCGAATCATAATTTAGACAGGGCCATCAATCAGTTTACCTTGATTCGAAGTTTGGAAAATCAATCAGACAAACTATAAATTTACCAATCAATAAAATATGAGTACAACTCAAAAAAACAACACGACCGCTATTGCTATCATTGCTGGTTTATTCTTCATATTTGGATTCATCACCTGGATTAATGGGGCTTTGATTCCCTTCATGAAAACCATCAATGAATTGACTGAATCTCAATCCTACTTGGTGGCAAGCGCCTCGTACATATCATTCGTAGTAATGGCACTACCAGCTTCTTATGTTCTTGAAAAAATAGGTTACCGAAAGGGGATGTCTCTGGGTTTGTTCATAATGGCATTAGGAGCCTTGGTATTCATTCCCGCGGCAAACTCACGGACCTATTGGTTGTTCTTAACAGGAATTTTTATTCAAGGAACCGGAATGACCATTTTACAAACTGCTGCCAATCCGTATATCACGATTCTCGGCCCCATAGAAAGTGGAGCAAAGCGAATTGCTATCATGGGAATCGCGAACAAAGTGGCCGGGGCCTTGGGTTCATTAATTTTCGGTGCTTTACTGTTACAGGGTATTGATGAAGTAAAAGACAAACTAGGATCGGTTTCCGTAGAAGAAAAAAACAGTCTCCTACAAAACATGGCCGATAGTGTGTTTATGCCTTATCTAATCATGGCTATTGTTCTAGGCGTATTGGCCTTATTGATTCGGAAAGCACCACTACCTCATGTTGAGCCTATAGAAGAAGAGGTTTCAGAAAGCACCACAAAAAAAACGAGTATTTTTCAATTCCCACATTTGTGGTTGGGCGTACTCACCTTGTTCGTTTATGTTGGAGCAGAGGTGATTGCTGGTGACACCATTATTGCATACGGAATCTCACTCGGCATCTCGGCATCCACAGCAAAATTCTTTACCACTTTTACCTTAATGGCTATGGTGGTGACCTATGCCTTGGGTGTGGTTTTGATTCCGAAATATTTGAAACAAAAGACCGCCTTGGTGTTTAGTGCTGTACTAGGAATTGTATTTAGTATCTGTATTTTGATGACCACTGGGTTTACTTCCGTATTATTTGTGGCAGCCTTAGGAATTGCCAATGCATTGGTATGGCCTGCGGTTTGGCCATTGACCTTAGACGGATTGGGGAAATTCACCAAAACAGCCTCTGCCTTATTAATCATGGCCATTGCAGGGGGCGCTATCATTCCTCCATTTTATGGCAGATTAGTAGATACGGGCAAAGAAGCTTTGATTTCATCTGGAATGACCGAAGCGAAAGCCGCAGCAACTGCTTCAAATGAGAGTTATTGGATTCTCTTACCCTGTTATGCCATTATCTTATTCTTTGCCGTAAAAGGTCATAAACTCAAAAACTAATTCATGCTCGGACCCGATAAAGACATTGCCTTTCCATTGAAGGATTACAACAGACTTTGTTTTCTAAAGAACATCGTGAAAAATCCGAATATCATTGTTGGCGATTATACCTATTACGATGATTTTGAAAATGTGGAAAATTTTGAAAAGAACGTTAAATACCATTTCGATTTTGTTAATGATAAACTCCACATTGGAAAGTTCTGCATGATTGCTTCGGATGTAAAATTCATCATGAATGGAGCAAACCATTTATCAAAAGCTATTTCAAGTTATCCTTTTGCCGTTTTTGGCAATGGTTGGGAAAATGCCATGGACGGAAAGTCTTATCCGAATAAGGGAGATATTAGAATTGGTAATGATGTTTGGATTGGTTACAATGCAACCATCATGGCTGGAGTCACGATAGGCGATGGAGCCATCATAGCAACCAACGCAACGGTTGTCAAAGATGTTGCGCCCTATTCCATTGTTGGAGGTAATCCCGCTACCTTAATTCGGAAACGGTTTCCACAAGAAACGATAGAGAAACTTTTGGAAATTGAATGGTGGCACTGGCCTATTGAAAAGATTACACGTAATGTAAGTCAGCTTACTTCGAATAATCTGGACTTACTTGATCCCTAACAAACCCGCTAGATAATAGTCTAACTAAGAACTTAACTACCAAAAAGACAGCCTTTTATTTTGTCTAATCAACTATTTATGGCAATTTTATGAAGCCAAAAACAACTAGTTGAAACTCAAACGAAAGAAAAAAATATTATTGATTCGAGATGCAGTACAATGTTTAGTATTGTCTTCTTTCATCACGTATCTGCTTTCTTTCGCAGTAGTCAATACCGAATTTTTCAATCCCTTTGTAAAAATTGTCCAAGACTTCAGTTATTTGGATGTTTACCATTCTGAACGAATGAGTGATCAACAGTTCAATCCTGAAGTGATTATTGTAAATATCGAGCATCGAAATAGAAATGAGATTGCTGATGTACTTAAGAAAGTTCAGACGGGATCACCTAAAGTCATTGGAATCGATATCCTCTTTACCTCCGAAAAAGACCAAACCATTGATGCGCTGTTATCCAAAGAACTCAAAGCGAGCAATGTGGTTCAGGGCTTCATTTTAAGAGAGGATGCCATCATCAAGAACCACTCGAAATTCCGAAATTCGAATCAAGGATTTGTCATGTTCAACTTCAACCCAAATGAACGAGTGATTCGTAATTTCAACGGTTTTTACGAAGTTGATGGAGTTCAGTACACCTCCTTTGCAACCCAAATTAGTAAAATGGCCATTGGGGAATCAGCCTGGGAATCCTTAGAATATGAACAAGCTTTACAAGGAGAAACACCGCTTTCTTATCAAGGAGATATGAATACTTTTTTATCCTTTGGGTATGATGAATTCCTCAATACCGAGGATGTAAGTTTTATGAAAGATCGAATCGTATTACTAGGTTATTTGGGCGATCCAACGGGCAATCCCTACGATGTTGAGGATAAACATTTCACCCCTTTGAACAAAATTGTAGCTGGCAAAAGTATTCCAGATATGTTTGGGGTGGTGATTCACGCCAATATCATCTCCATGTTGCTCAAAAAAGATTTTATGTTTCGTGTGTCAAAATTCTGGCAAGGAGTAATGGCACTGGTTTTAAATTTCTTTCTAATCATGTACTTCATGTATATCGATAAGAAATATAAAATCTCGTCTCGTACCAAAAGAAAAATTACTGTTTTTGTAATTTCATTGCTTCTAATTTGGTTGGGATTATTACTATTTAAAGTTGGCATTATATTTACCGTGATGCCAATTATCGCATTTACCTTCATTTGTGCTAGTACCATCAAATACTACAAACACCTCATTCGGTATTTACAGACTAAGATTGACTTTAAGAGTTTTGTGTGATTAGAATTTTGATTGTTGAGGATTAACTGCGTTGATCCCAAAAAGAAATCCTGTGAACCCTGCCGGCCGCAGGCGGGCATGAAACCCTCATCAAACTCCGTTTGATAGGTTTTTTATTTCCATTCACTTTTGAAAACATGTTTTCAACGTTTCTGGAAATAAAAAACCCGAAACTTTCGTTTCGGGTTTCTTTTGCGGA
>CAYFJL010000293.1:0-3554 GCA_964343335.1 uncultured Polaribacter sp.
CCCGGACCCCAGTGGGAACCCAGGGGTGAAAACACGTAGTTGCTCGGACGCTTACCCTACAACAACACCTATACGCAATGCCCTTCGGGACACTACGCATCGCGCTCATCAGTTGTGGGGCAATTTGAAAAACCAACGAATGACAACTGAAAACAGGAAAAGCAAATTTTCAGCGTACGACATTATCGCCATTCTTTCAGCAGTCGGACTGATTGGTTGGATTATCACAGACTTTTTTGGGGGTATGATTATTTGGCTTTACTCATACGGACTATTAATTATCCCATTGGTACTGCTTTACGCTTTCTCCGTTTTTGACACAATCATTTCATTAATCAGAAAAGGTCAGCGGACAAGTAAAATCAAACTGACCGCACATGGAATAGTGCTATTCTCAATTTTGATTTTTAACCTGTATCACTCTGATGTTTTTAAGGCAGAACCAATTATGACAGCTGTTTTGAAGGACGATCTTTATCATTATCGTCTCGTATTCAGAAAAGATAAAACCGTTGAAAATCAAATAAATGGATTTATGGGATATTCAGAAACCATGTACGGTCAATACAACATTGAAAATAATTTGATAATTTTTGACCCAAAGCCATACGACAATGACTTTATTCCAGATACTATGCTAATCGATAAAAAACAGAATATGCTCTTTATTGAAAAGGATAAGAATGGGAATTTTCGAACCGAGAAAGAATGGCTAAATCATTTTGAAATTGAAGAACAAAAATCAAAAACTGCCCACAATAACTAAGAGCGAAAGTCGGCTGAAAGCCAAGACTTTCCGCTCTGGTGTTGTACGAAACCGGAGCGAGGTATTGAACGGTTGCCCTATGTGCGGAATGGCGATTGCTGATGCGTAAACCCGCAGAATAAATCAGCGCAAAAAGGATACGATGCTTCTTCCATCTGCGTCTAATGTAACCTCGCAGGGGATTAAAAAACTTTGATCAGATGGGGAATTGTTCCCTCAGGTTAAACGTTATATTTTCCAATAAACGTTTTGAGCATGACGAAACAAGAAGTAAAATCACAAATTGACGAGATCCTGGATACTTTACCGGATGACCACCTAGAAAAAGTATTGGCCTACCTGAAAACGCTCAGCAAAGTGTCTGTTTCAGAAGTTAAACGATCTAGCGCCTTGGTACAGATCATTTGTGAAGATAGAGAGGTCTTGCAAAAGCTGGCTCAATGATCTTTTCCCTTGAGGAAGTACTTGCCATTCATCAAGTATTGCTCAGTGGATCAGTGAAAAAATAAAATGAGAAACTGCCTGCAGCAAAACCGCTAGCCGCCCAACCTCCGCTGTGCTTAGGCCGATCGTCTAGCGTATCGTTGTACTTAATAAAAGAAACCTAGAGTGACTCTTGAAGATTTAGGATATATAAACGAATTGGAAGAATATCGGAAAGAACAACAACTTGATTCTTTTGGTATTGGCAGAGTGATTACAGCGCATAAAGATCGCTACACAGTAAGAACCGCTTCTGCTCAACTTGAATGCGAGCTTATCGGGAACTTAAGGTTTACAATAGAAGACAAAAGTGAATTGCCCGCTGTTGGAGATTGGGTGGCTATCGCAGAATATGATGTGGACAAGGCACTAATTCATGCCGTTCTACCCCGGACTTCTACATTAGAAAGAAAGGCTGTAGGAAAGAAAGGTCAATCCCAGATAATTGCCACAAACATCGACATGGGTCTCATCATTCAATCAATTAATCGAGACTTCAGCATCAACCGACTGGAAAGGTACATGACAGTTTGCAATAACTCTGCAATTGAACCTGTTGTCGTCCTGAGTAAGATTGATTTACTCGAAGAACAGGAACTTGAAGCATTGCTCACACAGGTTAAAGAGAGAATCAAAAACACTCCTGTGTTTGCCATAAGTAATCTGAGTCAAGAAGGTATAGATGATTTAAAGTCTGTTCTGCAGAAAGGTAAAACCTACTGTTTACTTGGATCATCAGGCGTTGGAAAATCTACATTGATCAATATTCTGAGCGGAGAACAGAGGATGGTTACAGGAGAAATAAGTGAAAGTATAGACCGTGGAAAACATGTCACGACTCATCGAGAATTGATTGTGCTTGAACATGGCATACTGATTGACAATCCTGGAATGAGAGAAATTGGAATAACCGATTCCCAGCAAGGAATTGAAATGACCTTTGATGAGATTTCTACGCTTTCAAAAGACTGTAAATACTCAGATTGTACACATACGAATGAAGATGGGTGTGCCGTATTGGAAGCCATCGAAAAAGGTCAGCTGAGCCACGAAACGTATGAAAACTACCTCAGGATGGAAAAGGAAAGAATGCATTACGAATCAAGTGCTCTTGAAAGGAAAAAAAAGGGTAAAGACCTGGGTAAGTTGATTAAGAACATGAAGAAGAATCACAATAAATACTAAGCACAACACCACGCAAACACAATCCTTCGGCTCGAAAATCGCGGAACACTTTTTCTTCACCTCGGACTGCGCGTCGCGCTCGTTCGTTGGGCACAATATAAAATGAAGACATTCACGACTTTCATATTACTGACTTCGATATTTCAGTTGATTGCACAGACAGCTGAAGTTGCAAAATTGAGATCTGCTTTTCTCGACCTTCAAAAGAATGACAACCAAACCTATCAACAGCGGTACTTTGACCTGTTTCCAGACTCTTTCGAAAAATTCGAACAAGTCTTCGGATTTGAGGATGGAAAGAAAGCACCATTGTATTACAACTCCATCGAATACATCCGAGCCCTTTTTGAACTTGACAGCATTTCACAGTCAAACCAAATCAACAAATGGATTGACATTTCAATCGGTGGACATTGGGACGCTGATGCGGTTAACTACTTCCAACATTACCTAAGACCACGAATTTTAAAGAACGTTGACTTGACTTATAGACTTTTAAAAGTCCGACCTGACAAAGAGGTAGAATCCTTCTTCTATTTTTTCTTCAACGAAATCCACCCTCAATTTGAGACCATTCCGGCAGAGTTTGAAATGTTAAAGAATCGCGACAAAACATTTTATAGTCTACTTGAAAAGGGACATCATCGTGCAATTGAAGACAGCAGACATTAAAAGAAAAATACTGTGCCCAATAACAAATAAACGCAAGGCGGCTTTAATCCCGCTCCGGTTGGCGTTTTCGGTTGACAGAGAAACCTTTCGTTTCTTTTCACCACCGCGGACGAAGCCGCCCTGCGTTTATTCAGAATCGTTCTGCTCAATTAGAAATGAAGAAACAAAATATCAACCGCTAAATTAACTCGAGATCAAAAAATTATTCTATAAAATATTATATATAATAGTAATGTATTCTTTGGTAATAGGATGCAATAATTCTGTTGAATCAAACTATTCTAATTGGAACTTTGAATCAATACAATATCAAAATGAACTATATTTAATCCAAACAGACGACAGATTTGGGGAGTGGGGTGGTAATACATATCTAATTAGAGTTTATCGAGAATCAGTAGTGTCCGGTTATAAGTCAAAGAGATTCAGTTGATTATGAGCCTCATCA
>CAYFJL010000294.1:0-3542 GCA_964343335.1 uncultured Polaribacter sp.
TCTTTATTCACAAAGTTGTGCAACAGGCACACCACCTAAAAAACACTGCAACGATCGCACTTCGAATGATAAATCATCCTCAGCTCAATCACTCTTCTTTCAAATTATTGCTTAACTTTAAGGATAGCAGCGATTTTTTTAGCTGTGGAACGTTAGAGGTAATGCGTGTGTTGCCAAAACCACTCAAATTAATGTTTAAATGAAAAGTCTAATAATCATCTTCTTCTTTTTACCATTTTTAGTTGTCTCACAATTATCAGACACTACTTGCATAAAGTATAGGTGGATATCATTGAAACCCACTGCTGAAAATGAGGATATTTTTCTTCTCGACTCAAATGTGAATAATGATATAGACTTAGTTCATACCATCAAGAGATTAGTTGAAGATCGAAAAGTATTTATTTATGATCAAAATACTGGACCTTTTGGGATGGAAGGGTGGTATTATATTGATTATGATAAGGAGCGAGAAAAGATGTTAGATGATTCTTTATCACACAACAAATACTTTGAATTAAAAATCCGAGCTATAAACCCTCTTATAAATGTATATGGACAAGACAGCTTAGACTCTAATGGACATTATGCTTATCCGCCAGACCGGATTTATGTATTTCCTGCACGTGAAAGCGATGAAATTCGAATTAAAGAAGAAAGAGTGTTTAATGATTCTCTTGACTCATATGAATTCATTCCAGTAGGATTAAGTTTCTATTTCGAAAAATCAGAGAACTTCAGAGGACATGAAAAGTTCTGGGTTGATTTAAAAGAACTTTTCGAGAACCTTGAGAATCCAGAAAAATATCCGTGGTATAGTGCTATTAGAAATAAAGAATATCAAGGTTTTCAATATATGCAAGTATCATGTTATGATAAAAAGATTAAACATTAAATACCTCTAACAACAAATAAACAAAATAGCGCCGATAGGGCTCAAGGTTTGCGCTACTTTGCTTATTTTAGGCCGTTAGGGGTAATTGGTTGACACAATATGGCAAATCCTATTTTCTATTTCAAAGGTCTATCAGCGAGTGATAAATGGACAATAGGGATATATCTAATCGTTACGTTTATATTGTTTTATATTATTGAACTTGATGATGAATATATATTCTTTTATTGCCTTTTATCCCACATCCTAGTTTATATTTTCTTTTATAAAGCACTTAGAAACCTGACGTTTTATTTTATTTGCTTAGGTATTGGTGTATTGCATTTATTAATCTTCTATTTGCTTTTGGAAGACAGTCGATCCACATTACCAATTATCAATGCAGCTGCTAACTTAAGAAATACATTACCGCTATTGGTTTTATTTCAAATATTAAGACTGTTAAACCTGTTAATTCAAAAAGAAGAGCTTGTAAGTCCTCAGGTATCAATGTCAATATCAACCAAGGATATTCATGAGGAGAGATATATAATGCCAAGTGATTATTTGTTTTTTTTAGTTTACATATTTTTTGCAATCGCACTGACGTTAGGATGGAAACACCCCTAACATAACCTATAAAACACTGCTACGATTGCGCTTCGAATGATAAATCATCCTAGCTCAATCGTCCTCCTTAAATATTATCATTAACTTTAAGGAACAGCAGCGGTTTCATAGCCCTGCACGTTATGTCTCATTAAAAAACAAAGCTCTGAATATAATTTCATACAATACAATTATTATAATTCTAATGTTAGGTTCTTTATCATGTGAAACTAAAGAGGAATCTATTCGCAATATTGATAACGAAATTCAGCTAATTGAACTCCATCTGAAAATTGATTCACTTGAAAATAAGATTCTTCAACTTAGGACAGTTCGTCAAATGGATCCAATTGATAGTTTGCAACTTAAATTAGATGATTATAGAAAAGATCTTGAGTCTCTTAAAATAATTTATTCAATGGATGTTGAGGATGCAATAGAGAATTGTAAAAACTATTTTGGTCTTGAAATTTTAGATGATAAGGAGATTAATTATCTGCATACTTACTACGCATATAAAGTCTTCAAATTAAATAATGGTTGTGGATATCTTTCATTTGAATCAAAAGAAGAAGCTGAAAAATATATTGCGAAAAAAAATAAATTACAGGAAATTTATGACAATTATGTAGATAGCATTGTTCAAGAGTCAAGAATGCAAACTTTTCCTAATATTAATGATAAAGAAATGGATGTGTTCAATTTTATATCTGAAATTAGAATTATATACGATGATTCTCTTTATGATAATTTTAATGATAGCGTGAGGAGGTTTATAAGAAAAGATACTCAATTGATAAAATTATATGATGATATCGTTCAACTGAAAATCAGTGAAATGAATAAATAACGAGGCATAACAAAGCATAAAGCAAATAGGGCGCTATTGGGTTTGGATAGCTCTCCCCTATTAAGTAACACCGCCAAATCACCGATTTGGCTTTTTAATAAAATGATTAACTTAAAAAACAAAATACGGTGTTTGGCTTAGAGGTAACTTGAAGGGAAATCGCTTTTAAATTACCCTACTTGCCTTATGCCTGACCGTTATATGCAATGCAGCCCGAACTTAACATTTTGAACTTAAAGAATAATATAAAATGCGATTTCTACTAGTATTTATAATGATACATTCTGTTTCTTCATTTTCTCAAATATGGACAGAGCCTTTTGACACTTTGGGATATTACGATAAGTTAAACCCGAACCCAGAGGAATATTTAGATATTAAATCCAAAACAATAAAAGATTATGATTCTAATGACAGTATTGTAAAATATCACTATTATGAGTACAATGAAAAAGGACTTCTTTCAAAACAAATCCTTCACACAATTCCCGATACTGAACATGACACATCTTATTTCTATTATAACGACGAAGGAGTCTTTCAGCAAATTGTTTTAGGGGATAACGATAAAAAAGATATAACCCGCTCTATCGATTATAATACCGCTGGAAAAATTGAGAGAATTTCAGAATCAACTCCTGACACTACTACAATTTGGAGATTTACTTATAAAAAAGATGGTTTATTAGATTCAATAATTTATGAGGCAGGAAATTATAAGGTTTTTACATATGATTTTAATAAACAATTGAAGAAAAAAGAAGTATATCGAGATTGGGCATTAAAGGAGTACTTCGTGTACGCACATCCTGAAAAAAATGTATTAGTTTATCAACACTGTCTAATTAATAAAAAGGGGAATCCTTATATACCTTGTGAAGTTGTTGAGGGTTATTTCAACAGTGACGGAGAATTAAAAAAAATTGTCTCTAAGTACGATTTAGATTCAACTGATATTACTACTTATAAATTCGAGAGAAATAAAGATGGAAATTTGATAAACTTCAGTCGAGAAGACAATAGCGGAAATTCTTCTAAATCAGTTTACATTAGAAATAAAGAGGGTTTGTTAATAAGAGTAAATCATTTAGATGAAAATGGAGAGGTTTATTTTAGATCTATGACTTCATATGAGTACAGGTGATTAAATAGCATATAACACTAGTAACCGTTGCACATCCCCTTAACCCAACACCATTTTTCTAAAAG
>CAYFJL010000295.1:0-3542 GCA_964343335.1 uncultured Polaribacter sp.
GACCTTTGCTCTTAGGCTGCATCTTCTGCAATTTCTTCTTGTCGTATTTATTCTCATCGTTTTTTACAAACTCGGTAGGAACAGAGTTCTTCTTACGATTGATATATACTTTGGTTACTGCATCACCTAAGCTCTCTGACTCGATTCCGCCACCGCTACCACCGCCAGTACCGGCTGATTCTTTCACCCATCCAAAATCTTGATCCGTATTATGTTCACCAAAGGCCAATTGAATGAAACTTTTACTTGGAGAACCTAAGCCATCATTATCAAAGGTTTGCACCAGCCAATCTGGAGTAATTCCCATACCTGTTGGATAACCACCAGTAACTGTAAGAATATCTACCGTTACAATGTAATCTCCGGCTTGAAGATTCGTAAATAAATAATTTCCGTTAGCATCAGTTGTTGTGGTGATATCATCGGAAGGGTCTCCTGGAGTTCCTGGATCTAAGGTTACCGTTGCTCCTTCCAATCCTGGTTCACCAACATCTTGGTTGGTATCACCATCGGTATCATACCAAACACGGTCTCCAATGGAACCCAATTCTATCAATGAAGCAGAACGTATTTCTCTAATACAAACATTATCGTCATGAGTAACAATAACATAGTATTCGTTTCCATTTAGTCCCATAGCATCACTAATGGTCAAGGAAGCCGTATCGGTATTTGAGTAAACGCCCGTATTTGTTAGCGCTACACCACCATTATCAGGATCACCTAAATACCATTGATAATTAAGGCTTGAACTAGAATCCGTAGCTGAATAACCACTGTAATCAGGTGTCGTATTAGGTGCAGTTCCCGTAAAGTCGGTCGTATTTATAGCACTTGCCCCTATTGAGAAAGTGGTAGGCGCACCAAAGTTTGCCGTTTGATCTGTTGGGTCTGTAGCGATTGTTACTTGCGTTCCAACAATTTGATTTCCATTCGAACCATTGTATCCTCCTGCACCGCCAGTTACTCTTCCGTCAGAATCGAAACCGGTACCGTCTAAAATACCATCATTATTGGCATCAACACCTCCAGATTCTAAAACATCTGGACAACCATCATTGTCAGAATCTAAGTCTTTACTATCCGGAATTCCGTCACCATCGGTATCTCTTTGCAAGCAATCTAAAAAGAAGTAATTGAACAAAACCAAATCGATACCACCAATGGATTCGTTGGTATTTGTTGGATACGAATTCCAATCTAATATATTTGATGAATTATAATCGTCAGGCAAAATTGCAAAACCGTAAACTCTCGTACCATCAGCAATTCCAAAGGATGAAAATGGAATAGGAATAATTGATACGGCTTGATTCAAACCTGTACTAGGCCTAAATTCTGAATCTGTTATTTCTTTGCGCAACACAGTGGAAGGAAACGTTCGAATGTTGGTCATGCTTGATGGCGTTGCAGTAAATACTGAACTAAACGAAGTAGGCACACCATTTGGATCAATTCCAGTGATCACCGCTACTTTCACATCATTATTTCTACCTCGTTCACCAATTGTAATATATTGATTATTAGCAGAAGAAACTTCATAACCAGTTTCAAAAACCACATCGACACGTTCTATATTATTGGTATTTTGACTGGAAAGGTTATTGTTAAAAATATTATCACTACCTACATTATAAAATCCATGAGAAAATGTGTCTTCCATACTAGAAGGTTTGTAGGTATGAAGTTGTGAGGCATCGGTAGCATTATTTCTACCATCGTTCTCTATCCAAATAATTTCATTGGTTGGTCTACCAGCTGTGGCATTTCTTCTCATATAAATAGTTCCCACCGGAATACTTGGATCGAGCAGTATCGAAGCCCCAGAACTGAAATTAAAACCTTCCAATTTTTTACCGAAACTCGTTCCATAATTTAAGGTATATGGACTACTCGGGTTGAATGGAGAACTTGAATTGGAAAATGAAGTAGTATTTACTGTTGATGAAGTCTGAGCCACATCATCAATAATGAAAGAAGTTATGGTACCCAACGAAGTTGTAGGACAATTAAATTCATCAATATCTAAAATTCCATCGTTGTCGTCATCTAAATCGCAGCTATCGTTTACCCCATCGCCATCAAGATCATTGGCGGTTTGCACCCCTACAATTGCTCCTTCTGTACAAGGATCATTTATTGTGATACCAAGAGTACCCTCATTAGAGGATACACCCATGTCGTCTTCAACAACAAATTTGATAGAAGCATCTCCGTTGTATCCATTTATAGGTGTATAGGTTACATTTCCAGTATTATCTACGGTATAAGTTCCAACACCAGAAATTACCAAAGGATTACCCACCGAACCGATATTTAAAGCATTATTCGGATCAATCAACATCACGGTCGAAGGATCAATGTCTTTATTGGGATCTGGATCATCAGGATCACTAGATCCTACTAAAACATTTGCAGAAAATGGAGTATTTTGTGAAATGGTATTCCCTAAATTATCAATCACTACTGGCGGTTGATTCAAGGTCACAGTATTGGGATCTTGGAAGAAAACCTCTCCTAAAAAACTAATTGAATTCTGCCGGTCATTACTATCATTTGAGCTTCCATTCCTAAAGGTTATACTAGAAATATTTTTATACATGACACTGACAATAAACTCTGTGTTTGCCGTACTAATTCCCGAGGCAAAATCAGCATCACTCTGAAATCTTGTCCAATCACCATTTTGAGAAACTACTAAATCGGTAGGTGTGCTAGCACCTGGACCTTCTAATGTATAGGAATCGGTTACCATTATTTCAAAATATTCGAAACCGTCGACATCAATTGCTTCAATGGTGAATTCTTGTAAAATCGCTGGTACGCCCACATCATTGGCATCAGTCACCGAATTGGCTATTACAAATTCTACTTTCCATTCTACATACCCATCACCAGCGCCCGTATTAATTGTTGGTTCAAAACGGTCATCTACCCCTAAAGGTGAATCTATAATGAAGGAATTTGCATTTGGTTCATCCAAATTAACTTTATCAACGATCGTTACGATGGCATCAACTAAATGACCATTGGAAGCAGTTTCTACGTCTTCATAAAGGTATTTTGCTCCAATTTGCTCATCTGCAGCTCCATTAGCTAATAAAGTTGGACCTTGTGATAAATTGAAGGTAGGTTTCGCCTGTGTAAAAGGTGCAAAATATACAGCTCTATTGTTTCGAAAGTCAGTTGCTGCGTTAGTATTAGCATCCCCAGTATTTCCAGAAAAAAAGTTGAAAATCGATCCCAGACCTACACCAAGGAGTACTGTAAAATACGATTTAGAGGTAAATAAATTCATAATCTTTTTACTTTTTAAGCACGAGTTCACGATTTTCCGTGCTTTCAAACAACAACGCTAACACCTAAGCAGGTATCAGAACTGTGTATTTGCGATAATAAATGTGGGGATTGTTAATTTGGACACGCAATATACAAAAATTGTTTTAATAAATTATTTATTTACAAGTACTTACCATTTAGATTAGAAACAAAAAAAAGGAGACCTCTCACAGTCTCCCCTTTTGGCATCAATTAAGAACCCC
>CAYFJL010000296.1:0-3534 GCA_964343335.1 uncultured Polaribacter sp.
CGTTTACTGAAGTAAACACTATACGCCACATTTTCTGGATTAGTCAATTCCGGGGTTCATATCGTTAAATATCTATTCTCCCCGGCCATGGGAAAGGATTGAATTCGGTATGCTAGTACCATGTAAGGTTATTTCTTTTTAAGGTAAGTCTTCCTCTTTTTTAGTACAGTTTTAATAAAACTGGCTACTTTTCTCTTCACTGGAGGCGGATTGTCCAGATCGAGGACTTTTCCTAACCCTCCTGAGGCTAACCTAGTGCCTGGGTGATTGTGAAGATTCTTGTAAATGGGACATGCCAAGATGACATGCTCCACCGATTCAGATGTGTTACAATGAACACATCTAGGGGTTTTTGCAACTTTAATAGTATGCAGAAATTCATTAAGAGGTAAGGTACCAAGTCGTGCTTGATGCCATAGAGCTCCTAATTCGCGATTCAATGTAAATGGCTTGTAACCATTCTTGCTTTTCGCAATACTAAAAGTACTTCTTGCTATATTCGATGTGGAGCTAAATAGATTAGCTTCGGCCATCCACATCATGAAGATTCTTTTCCGAACAATTGAGATCGGAACTGGATTATTTTTGTCAACGCTAGCAACATGACAAAACTGTTCAAATCTATGCATAAAACTTCGTCTCCTTTTACTCATAGATTTATTGCTATGGTCTATATGCAGAATATCAGACCAATTAATTTTGTTTCGGACTTTCAACCAATGCTTGTACATTTGAAGAAGTCTTCTGTATTTTATTGGAAGAATTCCACTTTCAAGGAGTACGCCCATCCTGGATGACAAGCGGTTTACTCCCAATGACGACGCCAACATTCTATGTTCTATAGATTCTAAGCGTCTTAAGTTTGTGATGGAAGCATCACCCCATGCCTCTGCACCATATTCAATAACTGGTCGAACCAGTGTCTTGTACAAATTTATTAAAATTTTCTGGTTAATCCCCGTAACCTGGTTAGAAAGCTTTTTGATCAGAAAAACTCTCTTTTCACACTTTGAGTTAATCGAAGCGATATGTTGGCCCCAAGTCAGTCTTCTATCAAAGATCAACCCGAGGTACTTTGCTGAATTAGCCACTTCAAGAACATTGCCATCAATTCTTATGCTGATAAAATCATTGTCAACGCGCTTTCTTGTGAAAGGAACGCAGATGCACTTTTTGGTGGAGAATACCAAATTCAACTTCTCAGACCACGATAAAAGATTATGTAGTCTGTGGTTTACGATTTGTGTCGCCTTTTCAATGTTTGTGTCTTTTTCCCAAATTACCATATCGTCTGCGAATTGGGAAACATTTCTGGATCCTAGCTTCTCAAGACCCATTGTATATATGTTAAAAAGGAGCGGGCTTAACGGTGAACCCTGAGGAACTCCATATTCAAATTCATACAGATTTGACCTTTCTGTACCAAACTGAACTCTCGCAACTCTTTTGGACTTTAAAAAGTGCTCGAGCCACTTTCGTAGCTTTGGACTGAGATTCAAACTAGCTAACTGGTCGTATAAAATTCTGCGGTCAACGCAATCGTAAGCTTTTTTGATGTCCAAAAATACCGTCAGAAGTATTTTCTTCTCATCAAAAGCTTTGTGAATTTCTTTCTGGAGACGCAATATGTTGTCTCTAGTAGATCTTCCTCTTCGAAAACCATTTTGGAATTCTGGGATACACTTTGCTATATCGCATATTTTCAATAATCTTTTGTTGATTATACGTTCAAAAATCTTCCCAACTACCGATGTCATACTAATCGGTCTGAAGCTATCAATTGGGACTTTCGACCCCTTAGTTTTGGGGATGGGAATAATGGTTGCAATAAACCAGCTTTCTGGCGATTTACTGTTCTTATAGATCCAGTTGAACAGCCACACCAACGATTCAAGGACACTTGTCGGGGCAAGTTTCAACATGAATGGATGAATCTGGTCAGGACCAGATGCCTTCTTCAGATTCTGAATTGAAATAAACTCGAGAATTTCGTTCTCTGTTATAACATCTTCATCCTCACATGACTGCTTGTCAGGTTGGACCAAAGGTGCTACAAACTCCGGTCTTCCTGGCCCAGCAATTTTCTTTCCACAGTTGGAAAAGAATTCACCAATGCTATTGGCTATCGCTTTAGAATCTCTCAGTTGATTCCCATTTTCTGCTATCACTAGATCCGGTGCTTTACCACGGCCACCGTATCTTCGGATAAACCTGTATGTATCTTCTAAATTCATTTTAGAAGTTATCTTCTGCCAATATTTTGATTTGGCCGATCTGAGTATTTTCTCAGTTTTCTTATTTTGTTCTTTATAAGCAAAATAACTATTCATGTCGTTTCTTCTTTGCATTGCGTGCCTAGCCCGATGTCTCGCCCGCACTGCCTCTTCACAACCCTTGTCCCACCACGGGTTGCCGGGTAATCTATATTTCCCACTGGATCTGGGACAATATCTTGTAGCTGAGTCGATTACTATCTCGGCCCATTCCTTGTAGCAAACGTCTATACTCAATTCTTTGCAGATTTTAACCTTTCTTAACCATTCCTTTAAATTACTATAAAGATTAGATTTATATTTATCAATATCACAACGATCGTAGAGCCAATGTTGTCGCTGCGGTAAAACTTTAAGTTCTTTGACCAATATAACATCAGCCAACAAAGGTAGATGGTCCGAGCCAATATCTCTTCCCACCCTTTTGTTTTTTATCCATCTCCTATAGTGGTGACCAACCACTATTAGATCAGGACTGCTCCACCTTTTGTGCATTCCGTTAAACAAGGTTGGACTATCCCTCAATTTAACGACTTTCATGCTGTTCTTCTTGAACAACCGTTTTAGATTCTTTCCTCTGGGGTTAGACTTGCCCAAACTCCATGAAGAATGGTGCGCATTGAAATCGCCGCACATTATAATATTACTATCAAGATAGAATTCAAGCTCGTTCAATTCTTCTTGAGGGGTATTAGGGTGTATATAAACACACCCTACTTTCAATAAACCGGGGTCAACGTTTATTCGGATAATTATTATCTCGACGTTATTGGTATCGTGCGAGATCTCTTCGACAGTGAATTTAAGGCTTTTTCGGACTAGGATACCGATTCCCCTGCCTTTCTTTTTGGTTGGTTGCGTCCCCACCCAATTATAACCAGTGATGAAAATTGGGTTGTTGTTTGATATCCAGGTCTCCTGGACACACAATACATCGACATTATTATCGAAAAGTAATTGATTTAAACATCCTATTCGTTTGATTAGACTCCTCACATTCACAGTACATATTTTAAGGGACATTTATGACAAATTTATTCACAACATAAAATATAAAAAGAATGTAAGTAATAATCAAACGAGTCAAAGAGTCGAGGCATTTACTAATTGCCTTTCCGACCTCTTCTGAAAGCCGTGCTTTCATGTCGTCCCTTTTCTTTGGGATTTTATTCCCCCTCCTTTGGTCGTTGTTTGGGGGACCATTCTTGTTGGATTTTTTTTGTTTCTGGGCGAAACAAATTTTCGAGGTGTGACCCTCTCG
>CAYFJL010000297.1:0-3534 GCA_964343335.1 uncultured Polaribacter sp.
CTATATGTTTAACACCTTTTTAAATGAAAAAACCCGCTCAAAAAGAGCGGGAAAAATTGCTATGAAAAAGAAAAATGTGATTTTAAATCACGTTGCAAAGATATAGGATGTTTAAAAACCGTTTATTAACATAGGTTAATTTTTAACGATTATTTAGAATTATTCTAATGTTTTTAGGGTGTCTCTACCAATAAGCATCCCTTTTTCCAAATCGATGCGATAATCTCTCACTATATTATTCCCTTCCTCGAAGTTTAATTTGAGTGCTTCTCCACTTTTTATGAAAGTCCCTTTTGTATAACACTTTTCCCGGCCTTGAGCCTCTTCTATAAAAAAGGTATTGTCTGAAAAGAGTTTCAATTTCACCTGACGATTCGTAGTGTTTAGCTTTTTGTAAGTACCGGTTTCAGTCTTGTAAAAATCCAATTCCGGATTATACATGGAAATGTAGAACAAACCAGAAAATAGGATCAGAAACAAAAGCGGTAGATAATCAAAAAATTCTTCCTTCAGGGAGATGTGGTAAAGGTTGTAGAAAGTAACCACTAGAGTTGCCATGAAAAACAACAATCCGATTCCGCCAACAATAAACTTATCAACCAAATCGTAGCAAAAGTCAGCAAGGTTGATTCCCTTGTAACCCAAAACTAGGATGAGAACCACCAAACCATAATGTCTTTTGCTAAATTTAAACATGTACTTTATTTATTTGGAGAACTTCGCTAAAGCATTCTTGGTGAAATCTGATAAAACCAGTCGACCTGTAATCTTTGCACGCTCGGTGAGTAAATCGTCCCAATCTTCGGTTCCTTCCCAGAAAATAGTTTTTAATTCAGTCAGGGCATCCGGATTATAACTTGCCAATTTCGCGGCAAAAAGATCAATTTCAGTATCTAATTCTTCGATGGATTCAAATACCCGAGCATACAATCCTTTGTCTTTTGCCCAGTAAGCATTCTTCCAGGATGTAGCATCTAAAGTTAAATCAGAAAAAGCAGCAACTCCTATTTTTCGCTGCACTGCAGGTGCAATTACATAGGGCCCGATACCGATACTAATTTCTGAAAGCTTTACCGAAGCTGCTTCTGTGGCTAGGGCATAATCACAAGCGGAAACCAACCCGACTCCTCCACCAACGGCTTTGCCCTGAATTCTTCCAATAATGATTTTGTTACAAGAACGCATGGCGTTAATCACATTGGCGAACCCTGAGAAAAATTCAATTCCGTCTTCAAGATTATCAATGGCTACCAATTCATTAAAGGAAGCTCCTGCGCAAAATGCTCTTTCTCCTTCAGATTTCAGTATAATTACCGAAACCTCATCGTTCTTAGAAAGTTCATTCAATTCCGCAGTTAGCCGTTGCAATAAAACGCTAGGAAAAGAATTACTCGCAGGATGACCGAATTCTACAGTTGCAATCTTGTTTTGAATGGAGGTAAACAAACTCCCATCTTGTCTTGAAGTACCCATATAAGAGGTTTTCCCAAAATTAGTTTTTTTTGCGAAACCTTAGCCTACAATGTTTACAATTTTACCAGGAACGACTATCACTTTCTTAGGTGTTCTTCCTTGCAATTGGGCTTGTGTTTTTTCGTGAGCCATAACTGCAGCCTCGATTTCATCTTTGCTCAAATCTAAAGATAACTCAAGGGTGAAGCGCATTTTTCCATTGAATGAAATCGGATAGTTCTTCGTGCTCTCGACCAAATGTTTCTCCTCAAAAATCGGAAACGGAACTGTCGAAATAGAATTCTCATGACCTAATTTATTCCATAATTCCTCTGCAATATGCGGTGCATAAGGTGAAATCAATACCAATAAGGGTTCTAAAATTGAACGTTTGTTACACTTTTGGGCCGTCAATTCATTCACTGCGATCATAAAGGTTGAAACAGAGGTATTGAATGAGAAATTCTCGATATCCTCCTCTACTTTCTTGATGGTTTTGTGAAGTGTTTTCAATTCGTCCTTGGTAGGTGCTGCATCGGAAACTTCCAATTGGTCTCCGTTGTAGAATAATTTCCATAATTTTTTCAAGAAGGAATACACTCCCGAAATCCCAGAGGTTTTCCATGGCTTGGATTGTTCCAAAGGACCTAAGAACATTTCGAAAAGTCGCAATGCATCAGCTCCGTATTCTTCACAGATATCATCTGGATTCACCACATTGTATTTCGACTTCGACATTTTCTCAACTTCTCTAGATACTTTAAAAGTACCGTCCGCTTCAGTGATAAACTCGGCATCTTTAAACTCTGGTCGCCAATTTTTGAAAGCCTCAATATCCAATTCATCCGAAGCATTCACAAAGGAAACATCCGCATGAATGGGCTGTACTTTAAAATCTTCAACCTTCGAAGCCGTCACCAATTTATTCTCTCCTTGAACGCGAAATACAAAAGCCGATGTTCCTAAAATCATTCCTTGGTTGATCAACTTTTTCGCGAATTCATCCACAGGTACATAGCCTCTATCAAACATGAATTTTTGCCAAAAACGGGCATATAATAAATGTCCCGTGGCATGTTCTGAACCTCCAATGTATAAATCAACCTGTTTCCAATAATCGATTTTATCCTGAGAGAAAATCTCCTCGTTATTTCTAGGATCCATATATCGGTTGAAGTACTGAGAACTTCCAGCCCAACCTGGCATGGTATTTAATTCTAATGGAAATATGGTTTTGTGATCAATCAAATCATTGCTCACCACTTTTGAATTTTCGTTATCCCAAGCCCAAACCTCTGCATTTCCTAATGGTGGTCTTCCGTCTTCCGTCGGAAGGTATTTTTCAACTTCTGGTAATTCAATGGGTAAGTGTTTCGCTTCAATCATTTGTGGCATTCCATCAACATAGTATACTGGAAAAGGTTCTCCCCAATAACGTTGACGACTAAATACCGCATCTCTTAGTCGGTAGTTGATTTTACCATAACCAATTCCTTTTTGCTCCATTTCGTAAATCACTCTTTTCATGGCCTTTTTATAAGACAAGCCATTTAAGAAATCGGAATTGGTAATGATGGTTTTCTCTTTGTCAGCGAACGCTTCCTCAGAAATGTCTACTCCTTCAAAAATATTCGGAATGCCAATCCCGAAATGCTTGGCAAAATCATAATCACGTTGATCACCACAAGGAACCGCCATTACAGCACCAGTTCCGTAGCTTGCCAATACGTAATCACCAATCCATATTTGCACTTTTTCTCCAGAAAAAGGATGAATTGCGTATGCTCCCGTAAAGGCTCCTGAAATGGTTTTCACATCAGCCATTCGGTCACGCTCGGAACGTTTTGCCGTTGCTTCAACATAGGCTTGTACATCAGCTCGTTGTTCTTCTGTAGTTATTTTTGCTACCAATTCATGCTCTGGTGCTAAGGTCATAAAGCTGACTCCGAAGATGGTATCAGGTCGGGTGGTGAATACATCAATTTTAGAATCAGCATGGCCATCTACTTTAAAGGTCACCATCGCACCTTGACTTCTACCAATCCAGTTGGTTTGAGAATCTTTTAAGGGTTGTGGCCAATC
>CAYFJL010000298.1:0-3533 GCA_964343335.1 uncultured Polaribacter sp.
AGCGGAAAGCCTTTAAAAGTGAATTTACAAATGAAACTCGATCGTAAGGCCGAATGGAAACAAATGTTCGAAGAGGCTTATCGTTACGAACGAGATTATTTCTATGACCCAGGAATCCATGGTAGAAATTGGAAAACAGTGTATAAGCGTTATGCACCCTTAGTTCCCCACATCAAACACCGAACCGATTTAACCTACATTCTTGATCAAATGAATGGTGAACTTTCAGTAGGTCATAGCTTTGTATTTGGAGGGGATTTTCCAAGGGTTGAAAGATCTCAAATAGGAATGCTTGGAGCGAATCTCAGCATCAAGAACAACAGATATCGCATTGATCGCATCTTGACCACCGAAAGCTGGAATCCAGGGTTATATGGACCGTTAGATGCTCCTGGCCTGAATATCAAGGAAGGTTATTATATCGTAGGAATTAACGGAAAGGAAATTTCTGGAGATGACAACATTTTTGAACATTTAGATGGTACGGCCAACAAGCAAACTACATTACATGTAAACAGCGAACCAACCTTCAAAAACTCATGGACTGAAATAGTAAAACCGATTCGAAGTGAAAATTCATTGCGTCAACGAACTTGGGTAGAAGACAACCGTCGAATGGTGGATAAATTATCAAATGGACGATTGGGGTATGTTTGGGTTCCAAATACAGGCGGACCAGGGTATGTTTCCTTTAACCGATATTACTTTGCTCAGCAAAACAAAGAAGGTGCCGTGATCGACGAACGTTTTAATGGAGGTGGTCTTTTAGACGATTATATGGTCGATTTAATGACAAGAAGTCTAAGAGCATCTTTAACGAACGAAGTGCCAAATGGAAGAACAATGAAGCTTCCTGCAGGAATCTTAGGACCGAAAGTTCTTTTGATAAATGAACTAGCAGGTTCTGGGGGAGATTTCTTCCCATGGGTTTTTAGACAACAAAAAGCAGGTAAATTGATTGGTATGACCACTTGGGGCGGATTGGTAAAATCATCCGTTCATTATTCATTGGTTGATGGTGGGGCCTTAACAGCACCTGACAATGCTGTTTTTGATCCAATTAAGAATGAATGGATTGCTGAGAATAAAGGGGTTGCTCCAGACATCAAGGTGAGACAAGATGCTGCGTCTTTGTCAAAAGGGAAAGACCCTCAATTGGAGAGAGCCGTTCAAGAACTCTTAAAGATATTGCCACCAAAGAAAACGATTGTTCATCCGCCGTTTTCAAAACCGGCGAAAGGACAGTAAATAAAGAATAAAAAAACCGTTGTTTTCACAACGGTTTTTTTAATTACCAATCGATGGCTAAGTTTCCTCCGAGATTCACATCGAATATGATTCCGACGTTTACATACCCTATAGAATTAAGGCCTGTGTAGCTGAATCTCAATTTTGATTTATACGTTAGTTTGTAATCCAACATAGGTCGAAAATACAAACTTCCACTGCTTTTATTGATCGGAATTCCGTAACCAATATCCAATCCTAATCCGAATTTCGAATCTGCATTCAATCTTCCTGCGACTGCAAAAGGAAGGGTAACTTCATTGGTTTGAGTTCCAAAAATGAAGCCTGTGGCAACACCCACTTTAAAATTGGTATCCACTGGCATTAAAAGTTCGCCTTCAATACCCACCACAAATTGAGAATTATTAGCGGTAGTTATTCCCGCATTTCCACCAATAAACAACTCAGGTTGATCATACTGTGCATTTATGGAAGTAATACTTAGAAAAAGAATGAATAGGGTTAGGTAGGTATTTTTCATATTGTAAATTTTATAAGACAAAAATAAAAAAGCCAATGCAATTGCATTGGCTTTTTTTATGATGAAAAGAAGAATTATTTTTTCTTCTTCTTGCTATCAGCCTCCATCTTCTTCTTCAAATCTGCAAGACCTCCGATGTCACCAAAAGTAGCTTTTTCTACTTCTGCAGCTTTCTTAGCAGCCGCTTTAACATTTCTTCTTTCTTGTTCTTTAAAGATAGATGTGTGAGATACAACGATTCTTCTGTATTCTTTAGAGAATTCAGTTACGATAAAATCAACTGTATCACCTTTTCCTAATTTACCACCGTCTTCTTTGTCTAAGAAACGAGTTGGAGCAAACGCCTCAACACCTTCAGCTAAAGTAACAGTAGCACCTTTGTCATTCTTATCCTTGATGGTTCCAGTATGCTTAGAACCGATGGTATAAGTTGCTTCGTGAGCATCCCAAGGATTGTCTTTAGTTTGCTTGTGACCTAAGTTCAACTTACGACCCTCAACATCTAATTCTAATACTTGAACATCAAACTTATCACCAATCTTTACAAACTCAGATGGGTGCTTGATTTTCTTAGTCCAAGATAAGTCAGAGATGTAAACCAACCCGTCAATACCTTCTTCTAATTCTACGAATACACCAAAGTTTGTATAGTTTCTAATAGTACCTGTATGCTGAGTACCAATTGGATATTTTGAAGTGATGTCTGTCCAAGGATCTGGATGTAATTGCTTCATACCTAATGACATCTTACGCTCTTCTCTATCTAAAGTTAAGATTTGCGCCTCAACTTTATCACCTACTTGTACAAAGTCTTGTGCAGAACGTAAGTGAGTAGACCAAGACATTTCAGATACGTGAATTAATCCTTCAACACCTTCTTCTACTTCAACGAAAGCACCATAATCAGCTAAAACAACAACTTCACCAGTTACTTTGTCTCCTACTTTTAATTCAGAGCTCAATGCTTCCCATGGGTGAGCAGATAATTGTTTTAAACCTAATTGGATTCTTGACTTATCATCATCAAAGTCTAAGATTACCACGTTTAATTTCTGATCTAATTCAACAACCTCATTTGGATGGTTGATTCTTGACCAAGATAAGTCAGTAATGTGAACTAATCCGTCTACACCACCTAAGTCAACAAATACACCGTAAGAAGTTACGTTCTTCACAACTCCTTCTAATACTTGTCCTTTTTCTAACTGGCCAATGATTTCTCTTTTTTGCTCCTCGATATCCGCTTCGATTAATGCTTTGTGAGAAACAACAACGTTCTTAAACTCGTGGTTAATTTTAACAACCTTGAATTCCATTGTTTTTTCAACGTAAGCATCGTAATCTCTAATTGGCTTCACATCGATTTGAGAACCAGGTAAGAAAGCTTCAATTCCGAATACGTCAACGATCATACCACCTCTAGTACGACATTTTACGAATCCGTTTACAACTTCACCGGTATCATGTGCATTGTTTACACGATCCCAAGCTTTAATTACACGCGCTTTCTTATGTGATAATACCAATTGTCCAGTACTATCTTCTCTTTTATCTACAAGAACTTCAACCTTGTCTCCTTCAGCTAAGTTCGGATTGTATCTAAATTCGTTTAACGAAATTACTCCTTCAGATTTTGAGTTGATATCAATGATGGCATCACGATCTGTAATTCTGATTACAGTTCCGTCAATTACATCACCCTCATTTACAAATCCAACAGTACCTTCTAAGGCACTTTCAAGGGCTTTTAATTTTTCTTCGTCAA
>CAYFJL010000299.1:0-3510 GCA_964343335.1 uncultured Polaribacter sp.
CAAAGCGTCGAGAGAAATGAGGGACAGGATTCAAAAAATTATTGGAGATAATGACAATATAAGTATCCTTGATATGGGTACGGCTGCTTTTGAAGTACTCTTCGGTTTAAAAGGACATCAAAAAATTATTTTAGTAGATGCTGTCATTAATTCTAACGAACCCGTAGGAACTTTATTTAAAGTACCTGCTGAAGAAGTGATGCGTGCTCCACAAGATGACCCTTTGGTATTTTTACACGGAATGAAATGGGATCAAGCCTTGTCATACGCTAAAAAAATTCTACAAGAAGAATATCCAGATGATATTCAGGTGTATTTAATTGCTGTTGAAAACACACGATTAGAGGTAGAATTAAGCAAGGAAGTGCAAAAGGCAGGAGATAGAGTAGTGCAACACATTTTAGAGGATTTACAAATTTCGGTTAATTGATGATATCATTAAAATCCTCACATATCTATATTGATAATGAGCTGGTTAAAAAAATATTTGGCAATATACACTATGCGTATGCTGTTTATAATAGGGAACAAAAAAGGTTATTGATTACTCCTGTTTCAAGTCAGTGGTTTGTAAAAATGAATGAAAAACCAGCGCAGTTTTTGTTAAAAGATCGTAATTTAAAAGGCGATAAAACATTGGCTATTCGTGAAATTTTAATTGATAACGATTTGGAGATTTATGATAGAGAATTAGACTTTGAAGTTATTGAAAAAACGAACCTATTAAAAATTAAGGTGTGACTCAATCTAAAGACGACAAATGGCTGCTAGATGCCGAAGTACAAAGTAAAATAGAATATGTAAATGGACGTTGGCTGGTATCGTTAATTTTTATTGATACCAAAGACCCAAATCGAGTACTGATAAGAGAAATTGGTGATTATCGTTCAGAACGATTGGCAGAAATAGCTGCTTTAAATATGAAAAACACTGCCGCAAAAGATGTACGCGGAACACAAAAAGTAGATAAAGATGCTTACGATTTTAACAACAACTAGTCATTGGCAAGACATCAAAAATGCAATAGCATTGGTAGACCGTTTAGACGAGTTGGTTTCTATTGTTAACAATGCTAACGATGTACGACCATCGTCAAAATGGATTATTGTTGACAACAATATAATTTCAAAACCTTTAGATTGGCACGATACAGAGCCACCCTATATAATTGCTTCAGAAAACTATACAGATAACAATTTATTAGCCTTTGTTTTCTATAGTTTAGGGAACCATCAAAAAGTTTTTGAATATACTTCTGAAGGAAGTTCACTCTACAACAATTTGCTCACCGCAACAAACATCCAATTTGGATACGAAATAAGCCAGGAGGAACATGAAGAGGCTTCCAAAATGAAACACAACCAGTGCATTATAAACCACTACGGAAATTATGCCAATCGTGTTACTTTGGAGCAATTAGCACAAAAATATGAAGACGCCATAGAGACTTCCGAAAATGACGAGTTAAAAATATTTACGGCAAAACAGTACATCAATTTACTTATAGATGTTCAGCAATTTTCAAAAGCAGAAGCCCTAATTCATTCATTACAGAGCAGTGCAATTTCAGAAGAAGCCAAAAACGCACTAAACGTACAATTGGCAACCGTGATGATGCAACAATTGGAAATGCCTTTTGACAGTGAAAAGTTAGTAATCATTCAAAACCTATTTCAAAATGGTATAGCTTTTTATGAAAAACACCATTTAAAGGTTAATGCAGGGTTGTTATTAATAGATGCTTCAGAAATTGCAAATTACCAGCAAGATTTTGTCGCATCCAAAGACTACATCAATAAAGCCATACAATACTTTAAAGAAGAAAACATTCATGAATTTCTTGGTGAAGCTGGACTACGAAAAGCCACCCTACTCTATACTTGGAGCAAAAATGGACAACCCCAATATTATAAACCGGCAATTAATGCATTTCAAGACACATTAAAAGTATTTAAGCGCGATACGCACCCACAAAAATTTGCAGACATCCATCATAAAATGGCGTTGATTTATTCTGAAATCCCTGTGTCGCCAGATGAAAAACCAATGTGGACTGCCTTTTGCGCCTCGTCTTTTAAAGAAGCATTAACATTTTATAATAAACACGAATATCCCTATGAATATGCAATGGTATCCCACAATTACGCTACCGCATTAATAAATTTTCCAGAAGCGAAATTACACAACAATCTCGAAAAATCGTTTGGGTTATTTGAGGAGGCATTACAAATACGAAACGCAGAACAATATCCCTTTGAGCGTGCTTCGACCTTAATTAACCAATTGGAATTGTATTGGTTATTGCACAATGAAACAGATAATGAAATGAAAAGATTAGAAGAAATGAACGCCAAATTAAACGAAATAAAAACTTTGGTAAATGATGCTGATATGCTTAAAAAAGTAGCATTTCACGAAACCAAATTACAATCATTAAAAACACTATTATAGTATGCACGAAACCTCTATTGTAAATAGTATTATGCGCACCTTGGAAATGGAATTTGAAGAAGAGAAACTCAATAAAATGAAAGCTATTCATTTAAAAGTTGGGGTGCTGTCTAACATAGAACCTCGTTTATTGCATAATGCCTATGGGGCATACAACTATTGCGGTTCAAAATATCATAATGTGGCATTACATATAGAATCTACCGATATAAAAATTCAGTGTGAAATCTGCAATCACATTACCAAAGTAGAAAACTATCGATTTTTATGCGAAAACTGTGCACGCCCCAGTAAAAACATAATACAAGGCGAAGAAATGTTAATCCATAAAGTAGAATTTGAAGACTAAAAATAATGAGCATAGAAAAATCAACAAAAGCAGCTCGCGGAACAGTACAGTGCGAGAACACAAACATCAATTTGCTTAAAGCAAATGATTTTGTAGCAGATATTATTAAAAAAGAAATGGCAAAAACCAAAACGCTGTTAGTTAATATTACCTCTTCCGCTGGTAGCGGAAAAACGACATTGATGCAAAAAACAGCCGAAAAGCTAAAAGACAAACTTACTATGGCTGTTATGGTGGGCGATTTAGAAACCGAACGTGACGCGGATCGTATCCGTGAAACAGGAATTTTCGCCTTACAAATTGTAACTGGAGGCATTTGCCATTTAGAAGCTCAAATGATACACCAAGTATTGGACAGGTTCGATTTAGAAAATATCGATTTACTGTTTATTGAAAATGTGGGTAATTTAGTTTGTCCGGCATCTTTTGATTTAGGTGAAGACTACCGCGTTACCTTAATGGCAACTACCGAAGGAGACGATAAGCCAAAAAAATACCCGCGTATGTTTCTAACAAGCGATATGATGTTGGTTTCCAAAGCCGATTTGTTGCCCTATTTACCATTTTCAGTAGAAGCAGTAACCAAAGATGCACGAGAAGTCAATCACGAGTTAGAGGTCATACAAATTTCATCTTTAACAGAAGAAGGTATTGATGCTTGGTGCAATTGGTTGATTGAAAAAGTAAAACAAAAGCAACAGGCATAATGT
>CAYFJL010000300.1:0-3504 GCA_964343335.1 uncultured Polaribacter sp.
GCTTCGCAAGCTATCTGCGATTAAAAGAGCTTTTTAATCTTGATAACGTAATGACGAATTGACCTGTCATAATTCCTAGACCTTGATTCAATACCTCATTAAGTTATTGCATTATTGAATTATTCAGTTATTTAATTATTAGACTATTGGTTCCGTTTTTTCTTTCAACGGATCTTGGCGGGAATCAAAAATGGTGATGATCTCTATTTCTTTCTCGTCCCAAAGAATTCGATAGTAAAAACTTGTCTGTTTCGTAACCACGCATTTAAAAAGGTTGGGGAAGTATTCTGACTTCGGACAACTATCTGGATACTTAGAAATCTGATTTATTTTATTTGTGAGCTTTTTAATGAATCGGTCTTTAGCACTTTGGTTCCATTCTTCAACCAAATACTTGGTAAGAAAAATGAGCTTAGCCTTAGCTAGCTCAGACATAAAAACTTTCATTATTTAAGAGATATTCTTCAAAATAACCTCAAAGGAAATACGCTTACCCTTTTCTAACTCGGCAATGCCTTTTTGTATCTCAGCTTTTTGAGACGGATTTAAGGAGGTCCAAATATCTTTTTTTTGCTTATCCATATAGTGCTCGGAATCATTCTGATGAATGATTTTCATCAATTCTTTTTTCATAGCCTTTGTATTTTAATTTCTTCTTCACTCAAAAGTAATGAAATTTTAGATTTAATAGTTCCTTGGTTTTTCGTAGTTTTCAATCGCTATGAAAACAATTACTTTATCCGGAGTGGCCCATGACGCCCACCTTTTTATCCGTATCCACAATTTGCTTAATGATTACATTCTAACTCTTGTTCAAGAGTTACTTTCTACCAAATCTATTGTAAAAAGTTCTTTATTTGAGAACTTTTATTTAAATTTGTTGCGGCCATGAAGCGGATTATTGCGAAGAAAACGCTCAGAGTTTTTTGGGAAAAACATGCTGACTCTGAACAATATCTGAAAACTTGGTACCAAACTACCAAAGAGGCAAATTGGAAATCTCCTAATGATGTGAAACAAACCTATACTAATGCAAGTGTCTTAAAAGATGGCAGAATTGTTTTTAACATCAAAGGAAACTCCTACCGCCTCGTCGTAAAATTCAATTTTGAGAGGCAATGGGCATTTATCCGATTTATAGGAACACATGCTGCTTATGATCGTATTGATGCCCAAACAATTTAAGAATAACAATATGGAAATAAAACCCATCAAAAACGAAACCGACTACCAAAAAGCATTAGATCGCTTAGCTAGTATATTTGATGCTAAATCGAATACGAAAGAGGGAGATGAGGCTGAAATACTTGCAATTCTTATAGAACATTATGAGGATAAATATTATCCTATTGAAGCTCCAGATCCTATCGAAGCTATCAAAATTCGAATGGAAGAGATGAACCTTAAACAAAAAGATTTGGTTGGCGTTATTGGGGGTAAAAGTCGAGTTTCTGAAGTCTTAAACAAGAAGAAACGCTTAACGGTTGAGATGATCCGAGAACTGGAACAAATTCTGAATATTTCTGCTTCTGTGTTGGTTGGTAATTATGAGTTGAGTGGATAGAAACCCCATGAAACTAGGTATTTCGTTTGATTCTTCAGGTAGTTTTTCATAGTTTTAAAGCGCTATGAAAACGATTACCTTATCTAAAGTGGTTCTTGGAACCAAAAAGCTCATCCGTATACAATATCCACAGAGCAAAGAAATTACAGAATATCTAGAAAATCTACCCGACGTTGTTTGGAACAAAGCCATTCGGTCTTTTTGCATGGAAGACGCTGGTCGCAATAGGCAGGTTCTTTTTCAACATTTACGGCGACGAGGATGGTTTGTAGATTACAAGCGATTGAAAAAGAAGGCAAAAACCCTAGATAATAAGCGACCCTCCCCTCTTCTTTTGCCGTCCTTAACCATGCGAGGAAAGACCGACTTGATGAAATATAAAAAGTGGTTAGAGCAAAAAAGACTGAGTGTTAATACGGTGAATACTTATGTGGAAGTTACCGGATTTTTCTTGCGGTATTGTTTGTTAAAGAACCGATATGATTTCAGCAAATATTTGGTGGAAGTTTTTAATTATGATTTTATCGTGCGCCAAAATAAATCGATTTCCTATCAAAATCAGTGCATTAACGGCATCAAAAAATATTTGGAATACCAAGGAATTGCTATTGATGAATTGGATATTGAGCGACCTCGAAAAGAAAAGAAACTGCCTATTGTTTTGAGTGTTTCGGAAGTGAAAGCGATTATAGACAGCACCACCAATTTAAAACATCGCACGTTGTTGTCTTTGATTTACTCAGCCGGATTGCGCATTGGCGAGGCTTTGAATTTGAAGGCTTCGGATATTGATAGTGGCCGTATGCTCATTCACATCCGGCAGGCTAAGGGAAAGAAAGATCGGTATACCTTATTGTCAGAACATTTTTTACAATTGTTACGTAGTTATTATTTGGCTTACAAACCACAACACTATTTGTTTGAAGGACAAGATGGTGGCAAGTATTCGAATACCAGTGCACAGGCCGTATTGCGTCGGGCAGTGAGCAAGGCCAACATTCAAAAAAGAGTGACCTTGCATACCTTGCGGCATAGTTTTGCGACGCATTTGTTGGAAAACGGAACCGACATTCGATACATCCAGGAGTTGTTGGGCCATAGCAGTCCGAAGACTACGATGATTTACACGCATGTGAGTGAACGAAGTTTAAAAAAGATTCGAAATCCGTTTGATGAGTTGCAGTGAAACTATTGAGGAAAGTCAATGTAAGCAAAGAAACGGCTTTAAATTTTTTAAAATTAATTTGTAAATTTGGTTTCATGGATGTGAGTTTAAAATCTAAAAAAGTTGAATTGATTCAATGGGTAAGTACCCTTGAAGACCAAGATTTGATAGATACCTTATTGGATTTAAGGAATCAAGATCAAAGGGATTGGTGGGCTCATTTATCTGAAGATCAAAAAAAATCTATTGAAAAAGGAATTGAAGATGCTGAGGCCGGGAAATTAGAATCTCATGCTTCGGTAAAAGAGATGTATGAAAAATGGCTATGAGGTAAGATGGACAGCGCATGCTGTTCTAGAACTGAAAGAATTATTTAATTATCTCGAAGAAAATTGGACTGAAAAAGAAATTCGAAAATTTGTTCACCTACTGGACGAGACCATAGGACTGATTTCAAAATTCCCATTGCTTTTTCCGTCTTCAATTGAAAAGGAGTATATACGAAAAGCTGTTATTGGAAAGCATAACAGTTTGTATTACTTGGTTCGCGATGATACCATTGAAATTTTATCATTGCATTCGAACCGTAAGAATCCAGAAGATAAAAAGTTCAATTAAAAGGAAAAACAAATAAAAAAGGGCGTACTAAAAAACAGTAAAACCTATGCATAGCTCCCCTTTTTGGAATTTGAAGGACAATAAAAACAAGTATATAAACAAGTTAGCAAACATTAAATCCAATTAATAACAATTGAAATAAATTAACAAATGAAAC
>CAYFJL010000301.1:0-3500 GCA_964343335.1 uncultured Polaribacter sp.
TCATTATTTTTAGTTTTTTTCTGATCATCTCTTGTGAGCAAGAGTTTACCGACCTTGGGTCTGGTGTAGTAAGTAACAACCGATTTGAAACCAATTCTGAATTGGTAGATATCGTTGTTGAAAATAGTCCAATAACTAGAATTCAGTCTGATAATATTACAAGAGAATTGGGGCAGTACCTTTTGGGGGTATACAACAACTCCGATTATGAGAAGTTGGAAGCTTCCATCATCTCCCAGTTGCAAGTAAATACGATTTTCCAGGTTGTTCCAGATTCTGTTAGAACCAACCCGGATGTCATTGTTGAGACGACTATAGATACCGTTTTTATCAAGTTGCCGTATCAGGTGGTTGTTGAGAATGATTCAGGTACTCTTGATGTCGATTTAGATTCCATCATTGGAGATATCACAAAGCCGTTTACATTGAACGTGTATGAAACAGATACTTATTTTAACCGATTGAATCCGCAAGATCCTACCAAGCTAAATGAGTTCTTTTCAGATTTTGATTACATCAAAACAGGAACCGAATTGAATGCCCAAAGAGATTTTCAATTCATGCCAAATAAGAATGACACGATCGTTGTGGTGAAAAGAAGAACGAGTAGCGGTGATTTGTACCAAACCGATACCGTTTCTTATAACATTCAGGGAGTGAATACGGTAAAGATTCCAACCACTATTATCCCTTTGGATGAGAACATGATAAAACAGTTGTTCTTAGATAAAATAGGACAACCGGAGTTCTCTTCTCAGGATGCTTTTAATGATTATTTCAGAGGAATTATTCTTGAAGCTACTGGTAATGAAGGGAGTTTGGTTTCTTTCAACTTTAACAATACGAGTACCGCACAGCAACCTTCTATTGATATTTTCTTTACCAATACCTACTTAAATGCATCGGATTTAAGTCCGCGTGATACCATTGGTAGATTTTACACTATGCCTTTAGGCGGAATTAGAACCAATAAGTTTGTGATGCAGGATAGAACATATCCAACAAATGATGAAGTAAAGGTGCAAGGGACCGCAGGAAGTGAAGCCAAAATCACATTGTTTGACCAAGCCAAATTAGCCGAATTAAGAGGGAGAGATTGGTTGGTGAATGATGCTGAATTAACTTTATATATCAATCAATCAGCTGACACAACGAATGCACCATTCCGTTTGTATTTGTACAAAAGTGATGAGGATTTAAATAATCCATCTTTCAGTCAGATTGAAGATAGTTATACCGAAGCGAGTTTCGGAGGTATCAGAGGTCAATTGGTGCGCGACGATAATGGAAATAAAGAAAAATATGTTTTCAAATTAACCGATTATGTCTCGGAATTGATCAACGGAAATTCAAATTTCAACGCAACATTAAGATTAAAAACATTTAATGTTACCGATGCCCCTATTTCAGAATTTGATACTATATTTAGCAACTATAGTTGGAACCCAAAAGCGGTGACCTTATTCAATCATTCTGCTAACAATGGAGTAAAGAAGGCAACGTTTAAGATTTCCTACTCAACCAAAAAATAAAAAGAAAAAACTATGTGTGGTATTACAGCTTATATTGGGCCGAGAGACGCGTATCCAATTGTAATCAACGGATTAAAAAGATTAGAGTATCGAGGTTATGACAGTGCTGGGATCATGTTGTATGATGGTGAACAGTTGCAAATGTCAAAAACCAAAGGAAAGGTTTCTGATTTAGAAAAAATAACTGCCACAGAGAGAAACAGAAGAAATGGAAAAATCGGAATTGGTCATACAAGATGGGCAACTCATGGTGTTCCTAATGATGTTAATTCACACCCACATGTCTCGAATTCAGGCGATTTAGTAATTGTTCACAATGGTATTATAGAAAACTACGATACCATCAAAAAAGAATTACTATCTCGAGGCTATACCTTTAAAAGTGACACGGATACGGAAGTATTGGTCAACCTTATTGAAGAAGTAAAAATTAATGAAGGCTGTAAGCTTGGAAAAGCTGTTCAATTGGCATTGAATAGTGTTGTTGGAGCTTATGCTATTGCCGTTTTTGATAAAACCAAACCCAATGAACTGATTGTGGCCAGGTTGGGTAGTCCCATTGCTATCGGTATTGGAGAAGATTTCGGAGAGTTCTTTATTGCTTCGGATGCTTCCCCATTCGTAGAATTCACTAAAGACGTTGTATACCTTGAAGATGAAGAACTCGCCATTATCAAAATTGGTCGCGAAGTTCGTGTACGAAAAATTCACGATGACCAATTGGTGGATGCCATGATTCAAAAGCTACAAATCAGTCTAGAAGAAATTGAAAAAGGTGGCTATGATCATTTCATGTTGAAGGAGATCTATGAGCAACCCAAAGCCATTACCGATACCTTTAGAGGACGATTAATGCCAGAAGATAATTTTATCAAACTCCTAGGGATTGATTCTTTTGGAGAGCGATTTTTAAATGCCGACCGCGTAATCATTGTTGCCTGTGGTACCTCTTGGCATGCTGGTTTGGTAGGGGAATACTTACTTGAAGACATGGCTCGAATTCCGGTTGAAGTAGAATATGCTTCGGAATTTAGATATCGGAATCCGGTTTTAACCAAAAACGATGTGGTTATTGCTATTTCTCAATCTGGGGAAACTGCAGATACTTTAGCCGCGATCAAATTAGCAAAATCAAGAGGAGCTTTTGTATACGGAATCTGTAATGTGGTTGGATCATCCATTGCCCGTGAAACACATACAGGTACATACACTCACGCAGGGCCAGAAATTGGTGTTGCTTCCACAAAAGCATTTACTACTCAAATTACAGTACTTACTTTAATGGCCTTGAAATTAGGTCGTGAGAAAGGTTCTATATCTGAGGAGATGTTTGAGCGCTATTTGAGTGCTATGGCCAAAATTCCACAACAAGTAGAGAAGTTATTGGAAATTGACGATCATGTGAAATCCATCGCTTCGGTTTACAAGGATGCCAAAAACTGTTTGTATCTAGGTAGAGGATTCAATTTCCCTGTAGCTTTGGAAGGTGCATTAAAATTAAAAGAAATTTCATACATCCATGCTGAGGGATATCCAGCTGCAGAGATGAAACATGGTCCGATTGCATTGATCGATGAAAACATGCCAACTTTTGTAATTGCGACCAAACATGGTCATTATGAGAAAGTGGTTAGTAATATTCAGGAGATCAAATCAAGATCGGGGAAAATTATTGCCATCGTAACCGAAGGCGATACAACAGTGAAGGAAATTGCTGATCATACCATTGAAATTCCAGAAACGGAAGAGGCTTTAACTCCGTTATTAACTACGATTCCATTGCAGTTATTATCCTATCATATCGCAGTTATGTTGGATAAAAACGTGGATCAGCCAAGAAATTTAGCCAAGTCTGTAACCGTGGAATAAAAAAACACTCTCAACAATCATTTCAATTATCGAGAGTGTTAACTGTTACGCTATTGTAACAACTTACTGTACTACATCAAAAGTAATTGGAATACTATA
>CAYFJL010000302.1:0-3452 GCA_964343335.1 uncultured Polaribacter sp.
ATTATGGGCGTGGGTGCGCAAAAGTCGCCCATCGTCAAGCAAATCTCCAATTCCATTGCCTGCGGCGTACGCTTGGGCGGGATGGGAGTTGCGCTCGGCAGCCTAGTTGGCCAAGAGTTGGCAGAGCTGGCAGATTAAACCATTCTCCCGTCCAGCAAATTGATGATTCTGGAACCATACTCCGCGTTCTTTTCTGAGTGTGTTACTTGAATAACGGTTACCCCTTCCTCGTTCAATTGCTTAAATAGTTCCATGATTTCCTCGCCCTGTTTGGAATTCAAGTTGCCCGTAGGTTCATCGGCTAGAATCAACTTTGGGTTGGCGATCAAAGCTCGGGCCACGCCCACCAATTGTTGTTGTCCTCCGCTCAGCTGGGCGGGAAAAAGGTCCTTTTTGCCCACAATGTTAAAACGGTCCAGCATATCGGCCACCATGGCCTTCCGTTCCGAACCCTTGATTTTTTTATAGATCAAAGGCATTTCCAAATTTTCCTTTACAGTTAGGTCGTCCAACAGATGGTAGGATTGAAATACAAAGCCGATGTATTGCTTGTATAGATTGGAACGGTGTTTTTCTTTGAGGGAATGCACCGATTCGTCCAAAAAGTTGTACTCCCCTTCATCAAAGGTGTCCAACATCCCGATGACATTGAGCAAGGTAGATTTTCCTGAACCTGAAGGGCCCATCACGGAGATAAACTCTCCTTGTTCCACTTGTAAATTGATGTCTTTAAGCAAAAAAATACGCTGGCCCCCAGAGTTGACCCATTTGAATATGTTATTGAGCTCTAAAAGCATACTTTATTTATTTATTCGTCTTTCAATGATTCTACAGGATTAGTGACAGCGGCTTTAAAACTTTGCCAGCTTACCGTTAAGAACGTAATCAGAAGTGCAGTTAACCCGGCCAAAGCAAAAATCCACCAACTGAAATTTGTTCTATATGTAAATCCTTCCAACCATTGGTTCATTACATACCATGCACTGGGCATGGCAATGAGGAAGGCCAACCCTAACAATTTCACAAAATCTTTATTCAGTAAGGTCAATACCTGTGTTATAGTGGCACCGTTTACCTTTCTTATCCCAATCTCCTTTTTTCTAAGCACAACCGTATATGCCGTAAGGCCAAAAAGTCCTAATGATGCTATAAGAATGGAGAGAACCGTGAAAATCTGAAAGGCATTTCCAAAAGCTTTGTCCTGCTCATACTGGGCTTCAAACTTTTCGTCCAAGAACGTATAATCAAATGTGCTCTGTGGAAAAACCTCACGCCATTTATTTTCAATTTGATTTAGGGCCGATGCAACCCCGGCAACTGATGTGTCGGATTTATCCAGTTTAATCAATATGTTGCTAATGTTGTCATCATATCTGATAATCGTGGGCAAAACAGGACTTTTTAATCCAAAGTGATAATAATCCTTGATAACACCCATAACCCTCCAATCGTTATTTCCCCAAAAAGTTACCGTTTTATTGATTAATTCATCGGTCGAAGAAAATCCCATGGTCTTTAAAAATGTCTCGTTTACCACTATTTGATTTCCCTCCAAATTAGAATTTGGGATAAAGGTCCCTCCCGCTAAAAACTCCATGTCCATTAAGTCAAAATAATCCGGTTGGGCATGGTAGGTATAGAAAACGTTTTTATCATCTTTTCTCCCATCGGGAAGCCAAAGTCCACGAGTTGAAGACAGATTGTCAAAACTATCTCCTGGATACGTCTGTGCGATGGCAGTGCTCTCTACAAAAGGAAAAACCTCCAACTGCTCTTGCAATATCCTAAAGTCATTAACGACCAAAGAATCCGCTTTATCCGAAACCACTGTTCCGTGCAATGCTATAATCTGATCAACATTGGCACCAATGGGTTGATTATCCAAAAAATTGATTTGCTTGGTGATTACAAATGTTCCTGTTAATAGGACGATTGTAGCAAAAAATTGGGTGACGATAAGTCCTTTACGCAACCCAATGCCCTCAGTCGAAGCCCTTACCTTTCCTTTTAGTGCTTTGGCTGGCGAAAATCTACTGAGCAAAAGAGCAGGATAAAGTCCCGATAAAACGATACCTCCCAAAATAAAAATAAAATAGGGGGTGAGATTTATGAGCGCCTCCCAATCAAGGTAGAGTTCATTTCCCGTAATCTTGTTATACAGGGGCATTGCCGCAAAAACCATTGATAACCCAATGGTCATGGCTATTACGTTGAGCAGTATGGATTCTATTAAAGATTGGAAGATGAGCTGTGATTTTTTTGCACCCGCAACTTTTCTGATACCAGCTTCCTTTGCCCTTTCCATTGACTTTGTTGTGGAAAGGTTGACATAATTCAGCCAAGAAAGAACAAGAATTATGAAGGCGATGGCCGTTAAAAACTTTATTCTGAGGATACTGCCATTGGCAGTAACTTCGTATGGTTTATTGGAATACAAATGAATAGCTTCAATCGGTTCAATATTATGCCTTTCAGTGTCGTTTTTCTCTATATCGCTATCCATTATTTTTTGGCGTAAAACATCAATATTGGTATTTGGGGCCAACTTCAGATAGGTATAATAGTTGTTCATGTTCCAATTTAGCTCATGGGCTTGGGGGCCAAAATCGGTCAACGTTTTTTCAGTCTCGTAGGAGATGAGAAACGAATTTCTAAAATGGACGGTTTTGGGAACATCTTCCATAATACCTGTAACCGTAAGTTGGGTTTCCGTGCCGTCTTCAAAAACTGAAACTCTTTTTTGCAGAGGGTTTTCGTTTCCAAAAAGTTTTTGGGCAAACGATCTTGAAAGCACAATGGCGTTGGGCTCCGCTAAAACTGTCTTGGGGTCTCCCTTTAATAGCGGGTATTTAAATATGTCGAAATATGAAGGGTCGGCTAGAGATCCCAAAGGCTGTTCCAATGTTTTCTCTCCCACCTGAAAGGCCAAATTTTCAAAATAATACAACCGAACATAGTCCACTACCTCAGGAAACAATTCCTTTAGGGCGGGTCCAGAAGCGTTATAGGTCATTGCATCGCCTGGCACAAAAGTGTCCCCTTCAAGATAGTCCATATAGGTCCTATATACGTTTTCAGAGCCTTCAAATGTGTCAAAGCCCTTTTCATAATTTACATAGAGCATTATAAGCACAAATGAAGCTATCCCCACGGCAAGACCAAAAATGTTGATTAGGGAATACAACTTGTTCTTGAGCAGATACCTTAGGGCAATTTTCAGATAGTTCTTAATCATAAATTCTTTTTTGATTTTGACGAATGCACTATTTGTTTTGCTTGACTATTCATCCCGTAAACTGTTAACTGGATTTGCGGATGCCGCTGTGACGGTTCTAGACCCTATGGTGATAAAGGCAATGAGGCCCGCCAATAGACCAGAGCCAATGAAAAACAATGGACTAAGGTTAACGTGCGACGAATAGTCTTGCAACCATTCATTTAGAAAATACCAA
>CAYFJL010000303.1:0-3431 GCA_964343335.1 uncultured Polaribacter sp.
GCTTTTTCATTTATTTTTTATGGTAATAGTCGAATACTTTTTTGGCTCTAGATTTTCCAATTGCCTTCTCCAACTGCACCAGCTCTGCTTCTTTGACTCTCTTAGCCGATTTAAATGTACGTAATAATGACGTAATTGTTTGTTTCCCAATATCAGGAATTTGCTCTAATTCTGATTGAATAGCGCTTTTACTTCGTTTGTTCCTGTGGAAGGTAATTCCGAATCTGTGGGCTTCGTTACGAAGGTGTTGAATGATCTTCAAAGATTCCGATTTTTTATCAAGATATAACGGAATCGAATCTCCGGGATAATAGATTTCTTCCAACCGTTTTGCGATACCAATGATGGCAATCTTTCCTCGCAATCCCAACAAATCAAGGCTTTTCACGGCAGAAGACAACTGCCCTTTTCCACCATCAATAACAATCAATTGAGGTAAGGGTTCATTTTCAGAAAGCAATCGCTTATAGCGCCTAAAAACGACCTCTTCCATGGACGCAAAATCATTGGGTCCTTCTACCGTTTTAATGTTGTAATGACGGTATTCTTTTTTACTTGGTTTTCCGTTCTTGAAAACCACACAGGCCGCTACTGGGTTACTTCCTTGAATATTGGAGTTGTCAAAACATTCGATATGCGTAGGATCTACTTGCAAACGCAAATCCTTCTTCATCTGCGCCATAATTCGCTTCACATGTCGATCTGGATCTACAATTTTTATTTGTTTGAATTGCTCTTGACGGTAGTATTTTGCATTCCGTTCAGAAAGTTCAACGATGCGTTTCTTATCTCCCAACTTCGGAATAGTAACCTTAATATCATCGCCCACATCCACCTTAAAGGGCACATAAATTTCTTTGGAACTCGACTGAAATCGCTGTCTTATTTCAACAATAAAAAGCTCCAACAACTCCTTCTTATCTTCGTCTAATTTTTTCTTGATTTCAGTGGTATGCGACTGAATGATAGATCCATTAGCAATCTTCAAAAAGTTTGCATATGCCGCCGATTCATCATCAATAATAGAAAAAACATCTACGTTGTTAATAGACGGATTCACGATGGTACTTTTGACCTGATAATTACTGAGTCGTTCTAATTTTTCCTTGATGCGTTGTGCCTCCTCAAACTGCATGTTTTCGGCAAACTCAAACATTAATTTCTCAAAGGCTTGGATACTTTCTTTAAAATTTCCCTTGATGATATTTCTAATGGCTTTGATGTCATTATCATACGATTCTTGAGTCTGAAAACCTTCACAAGGACCGAGACAGTTTTTCAAATGGTATTCTAAACAAACCTTGAACTTTCCTTGCGCAATATTCGATTCTGATAAATCGTACTTACAGGTTCGTAAATGATACAATTCTTTGAACAAATCGAGCAAAATCTTTACCGTCTTCACCGAGGTGTATGGGCCGTAGTATTCCGAGCCGTCTTTAATCAATCTTCGGGTCATAAAAACCCTTGGAAACCGTTCTTTTTTAATGCAAATCCATGGATAACTCTTGTCATCTTTCAACTGTACATTGTACTTCGGCTGGTACTTTTTAATCAGATTGTTTTCGAGCAGTAAAGCATCTGTCTCTGAATTCACCACAATGTGCTTAATGCTATCGATGTTCTTAACCAAAACCCGAGTTTTTCCATTGGTGTGGGTTTTAGTGAAATAGGATTTCACCCTTTTTTTTAAGTTTTTAGCCTTTCCAACATAGATGATTTTGCCGTCTTTATCGAAGTATTGATAAACTCCAAAAGATTCTGGTAAGGTTTTTAATTGAAGCTGTAAAGAGGCATTCATGATTCCCATCTGCTTGTAACAATGTACAAGTTAGCAAAATTTAGCTTTCTGATTTCTTTTCTTCTTCCTTCGGAAAAGCGTATTTGTTGAAGATAAAAAGTAAAGCGACCCCAACAGAGATGAAGGCATCAGCAGGATTGAAAATATATTGGAAGAAAATGAAAAACTCTCCTCCAACAAAGGGAATCCACTCGGGTAATATCCCCTCCCAAAGCGGGAAATAGAACATATCTACTACCTTACCATAAAAGAGTTCACCGTAGGGCTTGTCTGAAAATAAGGTAGCCACTTTGTATTGTGACGAATCGAAAATTACGCCATAAAAGACAGAATCAATAATGTTTCCAATGGCACCCGCAAAAATGAGGGCAATGGCAATAATCACTCCGTTGTGAATGGCCTTCTTAATGTTATCAATCAACCAATATAAGATGAAGGAAACCGCTACCAAACGGAACAAGGTTAGAAAAAGTTTTCCAGCGTTACCACCAAATTCAAGACCCATGGCCATACCATTATTCTCGGTAAAGTGGATGATAAACCAATCAAAGATTTTGTATTCCTCACCCAACACGAAATGTGTTTTTACATAAATTTTAATCGCTTGATCTACAAGGATGGCTAAAACTATGGTGAGAATTGCGAGGGTTTTCTTTGACATGATTGAATTTTAGTCGAGCAAAAATAATAATAATTATGTCCTTTATTGACTAGTTAGGAAAATATTACCTTTTATGGTTCTGATCCTGAGGTTGGGAGCATTTTTCTGAACTATTTTAAAGCTCTTGGTGTTTCGTTTTTGTCCGTCTACTGAAATAGTTCCGGTGTTTGATTCGACATCTATAGATTGATTCGACATCTTCGTAAAAAGATTCCCTGCATAAAACTGAAACGAAGCCTGTTTGGGGGTTTTGTTTAAGCGAATGATACTATTTAACAAATCCAACGAGAGTTCCTTGAGGTCGGCATTCACAATCACATTGCAGTTTTCTCCCGAAATCTTCACTGAAGTATTTTTCGGAACTCTCAAAATCGCAGATCCTCTTTCTAGTCGTTCGGTAATGAACTTTCGAAAAACCGACGATTCTGGTTTCAATCTTTGAAGTTGAAATCGAAGGAGTAGCTTACCCTCCTCTTCCTCAAAAATGACAAATTGTTTCGATGCGTTTTCTGCGACCAGAACAACCTCAACTTTATCGCTTTCACCATTTTCAATTTTAATTTCATCCAAACCCAAAGTAGAGACCTCCAGGCTATTGGAATTGTAAGAAATTGACTTGACAACTCGCTTTTGAGCTATCAAAGAAAGGTTGCTACAAACAACTACTATGAAAAGAAAAAGGATTCGCATGTCTAGGAAAGAAAAAAGGCTTCAATATTGAAGCCTTTTTTGTAATTCTTTTTAATTATTGACGCCTCTTGGCTTCGATACTAAGTGTTGCATGCGGAACAAGTTTTAAACGTTCCTTTTGAATTAATTTTCCGGTAACTCTACATACACCATAGGTTCCATTTTCAATACGCAATAAGGCGTTCTTTAAATCTCTAATGAATTTTTCTTGACGAATGGCCAATTGAACATTTGCTTCTTTGTTCATTACATCTGATCCTTCATCAAAAGATTTAAACG
>CAYFJL010000304.1:0-3413 GCA_964343335.1 uncultured Polaribacter sp.
CAGGGGTTTATAAGGATGGGCAACCACCATATGGCTAATTCGTTGTTTGGTGGACAAAGCTAATTCGATACTGTCTTTATCAGTATCTATGATGAACAACTTGTTTCCGCCATTGGTGGCCACAGCAACCCTATTAGACGATCTAAAACTTGTAATTCCGTGAGGCCTTGTGGCCTCCTTGAGTGATATTTTTTTGGTGATTTGAAGGGTATTTACATCGAGTAAGGAGATGGATTTACCTGGCAAATAATTGTCGCCATAATTGGTAAAGGCTACCGATTTTTTATCGGGTAATGCTGTAATTTCTCTTGGTTGAGTGGCTACGAATAGTTCTTTAATTTCCTTACCTGTTTCTAAATCAAACACCGTTATACTTCTGTCTAACTTATTAACAATAAACAACTTACCTACAGTGCTTATTGAATAATCTTGAATTCTCGCGTAGGAGATATACGAAAGCATGCAGGTGAATAAGAAGACCACTACGAGTCCCAAAAAAATTACTTTCCTTGCAAATGATCGATACTTATTTTGATAATGCATCTTGAGAGCTTTCGGTTGGGTTATACATTTATGAAATCAAGGCCGGATCATTGGCCATTTCATTGGGTTCACTTTGAAACTCTGGAAGCGACAACAATCTTTGTATAAAGGTCTGTTTGTTCTTTTTATTCCGAGTATTCTTGTTGTGTCGAAGTGCGATTTCATCGCTATTTTCAACAAAGGTTTCCAGCACATGAATAAGATCTATCCGTTTGGATTCAATTACATATCCTAAAAAGTTCAAATTAAATTCATTGTGCATGAATCTTGAACCTGCCCTTACCGAAGAAACATTCATTTTGTTATTGCGAATGCTCACAAAACTTACATTTTCGCATTGCTCGGCAATTCCGATCAAATAGTCGTTAATGACTTCATCATTTAGTTTATGCAACAGGCAAAATTCTATTTTAGGAGCGTTATTAAATAAGGCAACTAATTGATCTTTTGGGATATCCTTTATTCTTGATTTAAAAACAATAATTACACCTGTTTTCATGAGTTCTCTTTTTCTAATTCTCTATAATTCTAAACAGCTCTTTTCGCTCTTTCCCAGTTCACAGATTGTGTTTTCTTGATGTATCTAAAGAATCCTAAAAACACAGATAAGTTCATGATGAAAAAGTAATAAGGGACGAAAAGTGCCTTTATCCTGGTTGATTGATTCTCTAACAACCAACCTAATAATGCAGCTAAATAGGACGCTACTTGCAACCAGAAGAAGCTTGCATACAAACCGAAATCAAATATTCCTTCGTTAATCGCTAAGGCAGCGGAAACGGGAATTAATAGTAATAAACATAATGGGGTTAGGGTCCAACGTAAGACACGGTGTGAAATAAATTGGAAGGATAACAAACCGTATTTAAATATGTTTAATAGGGATCTTAATCTTACTACAGATTGGATACCACCTGCAGAGATTCTAATTTTACGTTTCAATTCTTCCCCAACATTTTGAGAAGCTGTTTCAATAGCGTAAGCTTCGGGATTATACTGAATGGTATACCCTTGCTTGGCAACGCGTAATGAAATGATGAAATCATCCAAGATGGTATCTTGTTCTACTTCATTGTACAATTCAGTGCGAATGGCAAACAATTCGCCTGCAGCACCTACTACTGAATACAATTCGGCATCCCATTTCTTCAAAGTAGATTCATACCTCCAATACAAGCCCTCTCCTGCTCCAGCAGCCGCATCAGCTCCTTTATCAATGATTCGTTTTTCGCCAGAAACACAACCTACTTTTTCATCCTCAAAACAAGTCACAATGTGCATGATTGAATCTTCTCCAAGATCGGTATTGGCATCACTAAAAATGGCGATTGGAGTTTTCACATACGGCATTACGCGATTCATGGCATTGATCTTCCCTTTTCTTTCGTCTTTGTGGAAAACCATAACGTCTTCATAATCCATTAAGGCAAAATTGGTTCCGTCATCTGATCCATCGGTCACCCAAAAAACATTAAGTTTTTCTTTAGGATAGTTCAGCTTTCTGGTATTTTCCATTTTCCGAGCTACATAGTCTTTCTCATTGTAAGCCGGAATTAACAAGGTAACTTCGGGTAACTCCTTCTTTTCTTGACTAACGGGCTGTTTTTTACCAAACATGCGTTTGATCTTCACCATGGCGAACAACACGATACCATATCCGATGTAGGTGTAAAAAATGATCACCAACAAAATCCAAAATAATATTTCTAAAAATTTCATCTCTTCTAATTTTAATTCGCCTGATTAAGAGGCTTTATTGTTATAAAATTGCTCTATATAATCACCAAATTGATCTGCCCTATTATCCCATGAATTTGACTTCGCAAACTCAATGCGTTCTTTAATGAGAGCTTCACTATCGTTGGTAACTTGATTCTTTATTTGGGCTACAAACTCTTCTTTCGACCTTGTCACATTTGCGATCTCTTCAAAATCTTTCAATACGGCGAACTCAGTCATGACAACTGGTACACCGATTGCCAAATACTCATTGATTTTAAGCGGATAAATGTTCTTATTGATTTCTGACAGTACATACGGAATGATACCAACATCAAATTTGGCTACCAGTTCTGGCACTTTTGAAGCATGTACAGCGGGATTGAAAACAACGTTCTCGTACTTTGATAGACGATCCACCACTTTTTGATTCATGATACCTCCAGTGAATTCAAAAAGATAGTCTGGCAATTCCTGAACTGCATATTCCACCAAATCGATGTCAAATCTATAGTCTATGGATCCTGTATAGCCAACTTTCTTTGTGACTTCTTTGTTGATTTCTTTTTTGGCAAAGGGAACAAACATGTCGTAATCAACACCATTCTTCACCACCACAGACATCGGGTTGAATTGTTTTTTTTCTTCATTCAAGTAATCGGAAGTAGTGATAACACCATCCACTTTCTCGCAGAATTCTTTTTCCAATTCGATCGTCGTTGCATTGTTGCGATCTAAATCCATTCCATCATAACAGTAATAGATGTTGGTATGCTCTTCCAACTCTCCTACCATCGCCAAACCGTACACCGGATTAAAAGCAGTAAGAATAATTGGATCTTCAATTTGATATCGCTTTTGAATCTTTCTAATTTGTCGCTTGTACATATTGGTATTCCACTTGTAGAACCACTTCAACAAAGTTTTGTTCTTAATGGAGGCAGTTGGTAATACTGGCGGCATAATCATATGTTTTACCTGTGCACCTGTATCCGCAGTGATGGTTTTCACGCGCTTATCAAGTCCGAGCATTCGTTTGATGGGCAATTGAATTTTCCCGCGCAAACCGTTAATTAAATCTTTAACGGTCTTTGGATACTCAATGAAAAGTACATTGTTATGAAAGGCCAACAAAGACAATAACTGTACGG
>CAYFJL010000305.1:0-3400 GCA_964343335.1 uncultured Polaribacter sp.
AAAAATTTGAATAAAATAATAAGCGCGACGAACGCAATAGGTATTAGTAAATAGTTGCCCATAGTGTTTAGATTTTATGTTAGAAATGGAAATTACGAAACTTGACTACATTATTAGTAGTCAATTTTCAAATAATGTTACATTTCCAATAATCCTATAAGTGGGCGATGGCGGTCTGTATGCGGGAGATACTTTCTGCTTTGCCAATAAGCGCCATGATATCGAATAAATGCGGTCCTTTCATGTCACCAACGATTACCAAACGCAAGGGAGGCATCACTTTTCCGAAGGAAAGTTCCTGTTCGGAAATCCATGCTTTCACCTGTTGTTCGATATTTGTTGATGAAAAAGCGTTCAATTTTTCTAATAGGGAAGCTAGCTGTTGCATGATTTCAGGGGTATCTTCATTCCATTGTTTTTTTACCGCTTTTTCGTTGTAGGAGTCGGGAGCTTGAAAGAAATAATCGGAAAGTTCCCAAAAATCGGTAACGAAGGAAGCTCTCTCCTTGATGGATGATACCACTTTCACAACATAATCCATTTCGGCAGTGATGCCTTTTTGGGCAAGTTCCTTTGTGTATAGTTCTGCCAACTCGGCATCACTTTTTTTCTGTAGCCATTGTTGATTATACCAATTGTTTTTTTCTGGGTCAAAGCGGGCTCCGGATTTATTGACACGCTCCAAGGTAAAGCTGTCTACCAGTTCATCCAAAGTAAAAATTTCTTGTTCTGTGCCTGGGTTCCAACCCAATAACGCCAAGAAATTAACAACCGCCTCGGGGAAAAAGCCGGCTTCCCGGTAGCCTTCGGATTGGTTCCACGTGAGCGGAAATATAGGGAATCCCCCTTTTTCGCCATCTCTTTTGCTCAATTTTCCTTTCCCTACGGGCTTCATGATCAATGGAAGGTGTGCAAATTGTGGGGCATCCCAACCAAACGCGTCGTATAAAAGTTGATGCAAAGCCAAGGAAGGCAACCACTCTTCACCACGAATCACATGGGTAATTTGCATCAGATGGTCATCCACAATGTTGGCCAAGTGATAGGTGGGCATACCATCGCTTTTGAACAATACCTTATCATCCAACACATTGGTATCGATGTGAATTTCTCCACGGATGATGTCTTTTAGAACAAGATTTTCATTTTCAGGGGACTTAAAACGGATGACATAGTCTTCTCCGGCATTTATTTTGGCCCGCACCTCTTCATTGGAAAGAGAGAGGGAATTGGTCAGTTTTAATCTGTTGTGCCAATTGTATATAAATGTTTTACCCTTGGCCTCATGGTCTTTTCGATGTTGGTCAAGTGCCTCCGCCGTGTCAAAGGCATAGTAAGCCTTTCCCTTTTCTACCAATTCTTGTGCATAAGCTTGGTACAATTGTTTACGCTCACTCTGACGGTATGGTCCAAAGTCTCCTTCTTTTCCCGGTCCTTCGTCAAAAGGAATCCCGCTCCAGTTAAGGGCCTCAATGATATATGCTTCGGCTCCTTCCACAAATCGGTTTTGATCGGTATCCTCTATTCGCAAAACGAAGTCACCATCATGTTTTTTGGCAAACAAATAGTTGAAAAGCGCCGTGCGCAATCCGCCAATGTGCAATGGACCGGTAGGGCTGGGTGCAAATCGGACTCGTATTTTTTGACTCATAATCGACCTTGATTAGGCTGCAAAGATACATGGATGCAGTTGAACAGAAAAGGGGTGCGTGCATCGGTTTAAACCAAGGTTTAACAAATTTTTTCTTTTCAATTGGTAAGGATCGGGTAATTTGGTAATAATTACTGTTGATTTTGAGCACCTACGACACCATTTTGGAGAAACTGGAACGCTTTATCAATCGCTTTTATGTGAAGCAATTGGTAAAGGGAGCTTTTCTGTTTTTGACTTTAGGCACTATTTTTTGGATTGTCATTACCTATTTTGAATATGTACTTTGGATGAACGAGTCGTGGCGATTGACCATGTTTATCTTGTTTGTGGTTGTAGAATTGTTTCTGCTGTACAGGTATATCCTTATTCCGTTGCTTTTTCTTTTCAAGGTTCGGAAGGGGATTGACCACAAGTTTGCCTCTCGAATGATTGGGAAGCATTTCCCCAATGTTGATGATAGACTTCTTAATTTGTTGGAGCTTTCGGAAAATCCAAGAAAGTCTGATTTGCTCATGGCTAGCATAGAGCAGAGGGCAACGGATTTAAAAAACGTGTCCTTTGTGGATGCAGTGAATGTTCGGGAGAGTCTAAAATATGCGAGGTACATCCTGATTCCATTGGGTATTTTGGCTGTTATTTGGGTAACCGGGGACGTGGTCTCGTTCTTCAATTCCCACAAAAGGGTTCTAAATTACGATGTGGCTTATGAACGTCCTGCTCCTTTTGTGTTCGAGGTGCTTAACACCGATTTGGAGGTATTGGACAACGAAGCTTTGACCATTGAAGTGAGAACTATTGGAGAGGTTCGCCCGAGCGATGTTCAGATGGTTGTAGGCAACGAACGTTTAGTGATGCAAGAGCGTCATGGGGTTTATGTGTATACGTTTCAACCACCTGTTGGCAACTTTGGTTTTTATTTAACGGCCAATGGATGGGATTCCCGATGGTATCAAGTAAGCACATTTGAAACACCTACTTTGGTTGATTTTTCCTTGGAATTGGATTATCCTTCTTATTTGAAAAGAAGTTCTGAGGTACTATCTGGGACAGGTAATGCCGAGGTGCCGGAGGGTACGCGGATTACATGGAAAATTTCCGGGAGCAATGTTGAGGAGATTGATATGATTATCAGGGACACCTTACAATCCTTTGAACGGGATGGTTCTGTATTCAGTTATCAAATGCGACTATTTGATGAAGTAGAGTATGAGTTAACCACATCCAATAAAAAGGTACGTGACTTTGAAAGGCTTGCGTATCGCCTGGGTGTGATTCGTGATCAAAAGGCGACTGTGCAGGTGAACCAAATAACGGACTCACTCAATCCGAATGAGGCTTATTTTGCCGGACAAGCGGCCGACGATTACGGTTTAAGGGAGATTAGGGCCGTAGTTTATCCATCTGACGATAAACAAAGTGTGCAACGTCTTGTTTTGGATTCGCCAAAAGGCAATGTCACTCAGTTCTATTATACGTTCCCGTCCGGTTTAGCGATTGAAACGGGTAAAAGCTATAAGATTTACTTTGAAGTGGTTGATAATGATGGTATTAGGTTCGGAAAGGTAACCCAAAGCGAGGTGTTTGACGCTGTTCTTTATGATGATAATCAACTGAATAACAAGGAGTTGGAGTTTCAGAATACGACATTGAACAAACTTGGGGAATCCTTGAAGAACATGCAAGAACAGGAAGAGAAGCTTTCCGAAATCAATCAGCTGCAGAAGGAAGAGAAGGCCTTGAATTTTA
>CAYFJL010000306.1:0-3371 GCA_964343335.1 uncultured Polaribacter sp.
AATATCTTAATTTGATACTATGGGTTCCATTTTTGTTTGGTGATTCTGAAATATAAAAGTTGTAATTATACATTTGCGTGCTGCATTCGTGCTGCATTTTTCATGAAAAGTAGTGTTTTATGATGTAAAATAAAAATCAACATGCATTTAATTAATTGATAATCAATAAAATAATGAAAGTTAATGAAATGTTAAAAATATAGGATAGCATCCCGTCCAGACCGCAAAAAGCTCCGAGAAATCGGAGCTTTTTTGGTTTTATCACCTTGTCTTTGCAGTCATCAAGGAAAGCCAAGTTATAGACTCACTTCATATTTAGTGCTCCGCCCTCCTCCAATCAGCTTAAAAATTTCTTTCTGTACCAAATCCTGTAAATCTCTAGTGGCCGTAGCTTTTGATACCCCAGTCAGTGAAACATATTTTCGGGCGTTCATGCCCCCTTCAAAACCTTGATGTCCTTCTTCCAGCATTCTGCGAACCACTTTTTGCTGGCGGTCACTGAGTTCATTCTTATGTCGGTCAAAGAACTTGGTCTTTTTTAAGGTTAACTCAATTTCCTGTTCAGCATCTATTTGGGCATCCAGAACGGTTTGCACAAAGTAATTTATCCAATCTGTAATCTCGTTGGAACGCTGTGCCCTTTGCAAAGCATTGTAATAGGCTTTTTTATTTCCCTCGATGGATTTGGACAGACTAAATAGTACTGGACGGGCCATAGTTTGCGAGAGTGCTTTTTCAGCAATAGCACGCCCTATTCTTCCATTTCCATCTTCAAAAGGATGGATGGACTCAAAAAATAAATGGGCAATGGCCGCTCTTATAATTGGTTTCTTGATAACATCACGACTTTGGTTGAACCATTTGATGAAACCATCCATTTCATCAGGAACCCGTTTTGAGGGAGGAGCTTCAAAATGAACTATCTCTCTACCCATGCCTCCCGATACAATCTGCATAGGTTCTTCATGGGTACGCCATTGACCAACTTGTACCGTACTATTCCCTTTCAATAGCATCGCGTGCCAACCGAACAATACTTTGGAGGTCAGTGGTTCGGCAAAACCATTACGAACTGCCAGCATTAGTTCTGCCACACCTTCCGCTCGTTTGTCCTTGGTCAAAGGAAGATTGGGCTGTATGCCCAAATTTCTTTTGATGGATGACATCACATCGTTTCTGTCCAAATACTCTCCTTCAATTTCCGAGGTCTTTATGGCTTCCGAAACCATCAGGTTCACCATAGCCTCAGTCTGCTCATTTTTCGAAAGTCCCTCCAACACACCACTGATCCGTCCAGTTCTTTGGGCAAAATCAAAAAGCATATCTTCAACATCATCTGTTTGATATTGAAAATTGGGCCAGTCCTTTTGCTGCCAATTGTATCTCATGAGCCGATTAAACTTTGTATTCGGCTCAAAAATAGTAAAAATATGAGCTGAAAAAGAAAATATTCTCCTCAACTACCACTTACTACCGACGAACAAAGAAAAAAGAATGTTAATCCATTCCGTAACCAAGTTATGCTTAGAACTCCTCTACAAGCATTCTAAAAGAAGGGTTTGATGAGATACTCCTCATTGGCCAACTACATTAATGGATACCGTTAACCTTCCTCGCTATTGAGCTAAGCTAAACCGAGTTAACACCCTATATTCCCTTAAGGAAAAAGGATTTGCTAGCCGCAAAGTTTGTTTTGCAGCAGTATTTCCTTGAACTGAAATGAAAATAGAAATCAACACATACAAAATAATGGATAAGAAGAATTATATGAACAACCCAGAAGGCCTGAGAAAAATCAGGACCATGATTGACGAACAAAAAACGGTAATGATGGCCAGTGACTTGGACAAAACACCTTTTTCCGTTTGCCCAATGACCATACAACAGATGGATGAAAAGGGTGACCTTTGGTTTTTTGTTTCCAAGAAAAGTGGCCTATTCAACGACATTAAGCAGGATAACCGAGTTCAACTCTTGTATGCAGATGAAGATGATGACCAGTATATTTCCATATTCGGCAATGCAACACATATCATCGCGAAGCAAAAGAGAGAAGAGTTATGGAATTCCCATTTACTAAATTGGTTCAAGGGAAAGAATGATGAGGATTTGGCCCTGATCAGTGTGAATATGGACAACGCCTATTATTGGGACCATGAAAACGCCAAATTGGTTTCTTTCTTCAAGATTGGAAAAAGTGGTTCTGTAAAGGAGACATCCGAATCGGAAACAAAGGGTTTTGTAAATCTATAAGAGATAAGGTAGGAAAGATTGAACAATACTTTCGTGGAAGGTTTTGTGTACAAGTGAACCCATTTTGTTCATCATTCAAATTAAAGGAGTGAAACAAAAGTAAATGCCAACTATAACGTTTGCATAGGCGTAAAACGGTGCATGACGAACGTTAGGAAAAACATAAAGCCCAGTATTATTGGGATTTAAGGGCAGCATTGCTTACCTTTGCCCCGATGAACGTCAAGCTCCACGAGAGAAAAAATTGCAGAATTCTAAGTTTTCAATATCTGGTATTTCGAAACCAGCCAGATAAATTCATTCCGCCTACCCTATAATTATCTTCCCATTTGGGAAGTAGCTCCGTAACCAAGGAAGTTCGCAAAGCAATATTTCCGGAATTCCTGTTAGCCCTATTTTAACCATTAACTAAAACTTAATCCATCATCGTTCAAAACAAAAGCATGGTAATCAAAACCTACGATGCCTATACTAGACTTTCTACCATGGAAGCTGACCGGTTTGCCAATTTTCTTTTTGATCATCAAGAAGGAAAAAAAGCCACCAAAAAAGCCATTAGAAAGGCTATCCAGTATTCCACCAAAGACATTCCCGGATTGGGAGGGTATGTTTTTGCCATGGAAGAGAAAGATGACATTTTGGGCTTGGCCGTTGTGAACAAAACAGGGATGGGCGATTATATCCCAGAAAATTTCCTGGTGTTTTTTGTGATACACAGAGACCACCGCAACAACGATATCGAAAAAAAACTATTGGACTATACGCTCCAATATTGCAAAGGGGATGTTGCCGTTCACATTACCGGTGAAAACCAGTATCCCAATAAAGAGTTTTTTGAAGAAAAGGGGTTCAAAGCAACCCATTTAGAAATGAGATTGAACAGATAAACCAGTATATGTTAAAAATTGAAGTAAAACCAGGCGAAAGTATCGAACGAGCGCTCAAACGCTATAAGCGGAAATACCGTAACACCAAGCGTTTGGACCAAATTCGTGACCGCCAAGAATACACAAAAAAATCAGTAGAACGCCGAAAAACATTGAAAAAGGCACAATACAAGGAACAATTCCTGAACGAACAGGAAGACCAATAACATCAAAAACAAAAAGTATCAACAA
>CAYFJL010000307.1:0-3366 GCA_964343335.1 uncultured Polaribacter sp.
GAAACAAAAAACAAGCGTTGTGTAAAATATTTCATTTTAGTAATGTTAAGTAATATCACGTAGCAGTAAACTACAAAATTGAAAATCTAAAACTAAGAATTTTTCTTTATCTATACGGCTACGTAACAAAAAAGTTATAGAAGTTTCTATTATTTAGAACGTTGAAAAATAATTAATAGTTGGCTAAAGTTCTTTTTTCATGTTTTCTCTTAAAACTCGAAGCGTTGCAAATTAGAGAATAGTCGATGGTTTTGTTTTGTTTATCTAAAAACATGATTATTAAGGAAACCAATATTAGATTTGTAACGTATATAGATACAGTACTACGAATATTTTATGAGATCTGATAATTCCAATACTACTTCTTTGAAGTCTGAAAAATTTTATTCAGAACTAATAACCCGTGCATTGATCTCTAGTTCATCGGGAGAAAAAAGTGGTGGTCTTAAACAAGTCAGGGTCAAAAAGATCTACAAACCAGAAGTATCAGTTGAATCATTACGTATTAATGATATTCGGTATATCGACAAACACCTTAAAGAAATAAATTCTCAATTAAGAGTTGGAGAATATTATTTAGTTCGCGCCCAGTTTCTTGAACAATGGAAGAAAAGAAGGAGGTTAAGAAATACTAAAGGATTTAGGACCATTGCAAGAGTTTGGGAGTTTGCATTCTTAAGAGCAGCCCCTAAAGTATGGGGTGTTCGAAAGATCTATTTTTCAATTACGAAAGGTAAAAACAGGATAGTATCTAAAGCTGAAGTTCTAGGCAGACTTGTAAGTAATGGTTTTGAGATCATGAAGGTTGTTGAGCAGGATGAAGTTGCTTTTGTACTCACCAAGAAAAAAAGTCTTCCAGTCAAGAAAAAGCCTAGCTATGGTCCATTGTTCAAAATGGAACGAGTTGGAAAAGGAGGAAAGCTAATTGGTGTTTACAAGTTTCGTTCTATGCACCCCTACTCTGAATTTCTTCAGGAATATCTCATCCAAAATCACGGTTACGCAGAATCTGGAAAGATAAAAGATGATTTCCGGACTACAGTTTGGTCAAGAAGACTACGAAAATACTGGATAGATGAAATTCCACAACTGATCAATGTATTAAAAGGTGAAATGAAGTTAGTTGGCGTAAGACCAGTTTCTCCGGTATATTTTAAAGACATCCCTAAAGATTTACAGGAATTAAGAAAAAAATATAAACCTGGATGCATCCCTCCATATGTTGCATTCAACAAAAGTGGTAGTTTAAAGAGTGTATTAGAATGTGAAGAGGTTTATTTAAAGATGAAGGAGAAAGATCCTTACTTCACAGACACAAAATTATTCTTCAAAGCAATATTCAATATCATTTTTAGAGGTAAACGGAGTGCCTAAACATTTCATAATTCTCAATTCCTAATTCATAATTCATAATTCTAACCAATCTCCTCCCCTAGCTTGTCATAATCAATCCCGTCAAAGTTCCCTGAGCTCATCATCAGCAAAACTTTATTCTTCCAATCAAAACTACGAATGAAATCAAGTACATCTTGAGTTTTCGTTGCAACTTCTACTCCACCGAAACCCTCACTAACATCTTTTTCAGATATTGGGGGTAACTTTTTGTGCTCTACAACTGATGGACTGAAATAAACCAATGCTTCATCAGCGTCTTGCATTGCATCTTTATACTCAGGAAGGAATGCCTTTTTCAACGATGAAAAAGTATGTAATTCCATACAAGCGACAAGTGTTCTATTCGGAAACTGCTCTTTTACTGCAGCAGTCGTCGCTTTCAGTTTAGATGGTGAATGAGCGAAATCTTTATACATCACAAAGTTTTCACTTTCAATCACTTTTTCTAATCGTTTCCCAGCTCCAGTAAAATTCTTCATCGCCTTGAAAAAAGCGCCAGGATCAACTCCTATGGACTGACATACATTCATTGCCCCAACAAGATTTTGTAAATTATGCTGACCGAAAACAGCCAATGGATAATCTACTCCATCCCAGGTCAAAACAGTCCCATTTTCAACAACCTTGTAGTTTGGAGATTTATAAGGTCTGAGTTCAAGATCACGATTCTTATTCTCAGAGATTGATTTTACAGTATCATCTTCTTCATTATAGATCAAAACCCCATCCTTCTCGATCTTATCACAAAATATAGAGAACTGATCAACATAATCTTCATACTTCGGGAAAACATTGATATGATCCCATGCAATACCACTGATCAATGCTACATGTGGCTTATACAAATGAAATTTAGGGCGTCTGTCGATCGGAGAACTCAGGTACTCGTCACCTTCTAATATTATAACTTCATTTGCTTTGGTTAATTTAACCATACAGTCATACCCTTCAAGTTGGGCTCCAACCATATAATCTACGTCTATATTCAATTCATTCAAAGCATGTAAGATCATTGATGTAATCGTTGTCTTACCATGTGATCCACCAATAACAACTCTTTTCTTATTCTTGGATTGCTCATAAATGTATTCTGGATAGGAAAAGATCTTCAAACCAAGTTCTTTAGCCTTCGCAAGTTCAGGATTATTTTCTCGTGCATGCATCCCCAGTATCACCGCATCAAGATCAGAAGTTACACGAGATTCATCCCATCCAATTGTTGCAGGAAGAATCCCCTCTTTTTTCAATCGACCTTTCGACGGTTCAAATATTTCATCATCTGAACCACTTACCTCGTAACCTTTCCTTGACAATGCGATAGCAAGATTATGCATTGCACTCCCTCCTATTGCTATGAAATGAACTTTCATCTTTGAATAATTTGCTAATTTCCGGTTGAAGATAAATAATCTTTAGAAACAAAAACACTTCTGATTTGTAAGGAATATCAACAAAACATATGTTAATAGAAGCAAAAGATTATGACAAATGAAGCAAGTTGGAAAGAATACCTGGACAGGTTTGATACTTTGCTAAATGCAGAACTTCCTGAAACACCATATGATAATAAAGACTATTTCAATTATCTGAAATTAAATTCATCAAGACAAAATAGGTGGCTTAAAAAAGGAAACATCAATAATTCGCTCAGTGAAAAAATACGATCAATTAATTCACCACAAAAATGGTTTATCATCACTGAACCGTGGTGCGGAGATGCAGCACATAGTATACCATTCTTGTATCTTGCAAGTCAATTCAGTGAAATGATCGATCTACGCATAATTTGGCGAGATACGCCTCCGTTCATTATCGAGGATTATTTAACGAATGGCGGGAAATCAGTACCAAAGTTGATCGTCAGAAATAAAAAAGGTGAAGATCTATTCACCTGGGGTCCACGCCCAGAACCTTGTCAAAAATTATATCATGATCTAAAAAATAGAAACGCTGATTTCGAAGAGATGAAAA
>CAYFJL010000308.1:0-3357 GCA_964343335.1 uncultured Polaribacter sp.
CCATTTTTACGCATCCGTATTTCCAAAAAAGCTCTGTAATAATCGCCCAAGTCCACTTTAAATGTTTTTTCAACAAAATAGGCAATATCTTTAATGTCAACAGTACCATTATTAATGACATCTGTACTGTGCAAAGCGTATATCAGTTCAATTAAATATATTTTGTGGGCTGTCCAGGTAATTTTGGTTTTACTTTGTAACAATCTTAAACTTGCATAATTTCCATTATTCTCCAATTTATCAATTTCCCGTTTTAAGTGTACAATCAAAAGGTCGTAGGCTAAAATTGAGGCCACGGTACTATCGTGGCTTGTTGCAAATTCTTCATCAACAAAAAAGTGAAATGAGTCTGGGAACAACCGAATATCTGCCTTGCCTCTTAAAAAATATTGCTCATCAAATACAGTAGCTTCCCTGCGGTAATAATGGTAAAAATCAAGATTGTCGTTAAAGTAGGTTTGAAGTTTCTCAATATAATTGTTCAAATACTTTACTTGCGATTTATTGCTTCCCCTGGGTCTTTTACTTTCAATGTTAAATAATTTTACGTAATAAATAAGTTTGCTATAAATTTTTGGTTTAGTACATTTAAAGAAATGAATTTCCTCTAATTTGGTTTCAAATTCATAATCAACTACGATACTTCTAACTGATTTAAGGGTCTGTTTTGCAAGTTTAATCCCTTTTTCAGCTTTGAGTAAAATATCTTGTTCTTCTATTTCAAGAATATCTAATTTATTGTCTAATTTTTTTAATATATCGTCGTAATTTGTCGTCATTCATTCTGGGTATCATTATTTTCACTTCATCTTCTGCAATAACGTTGCATTTAAAATTGTAATTAATTAAATAGATATAAAGTACTTTAGGAATTGCAAGAACAGTACAAAGAAGATTAACACAATAACAACGATTAGAATACTAATCCAAATTATTTTATCTTTTTTGGTAATACTATTTTTTACAGAGGGTACTTTATTGCTTTTTTTATTTCGTCTATTCCGTCTATTTTCCGACATAGAATATCATTTTTACTATATATCAATCATTTCCACTTCAATTTTTGTAGCCACACAAACCACTTGGAATATTTTATTATCTTAATTCATTAATGCTTATGAATATTTCCTTTTAGCACAAAAAAATAAAGCAGAAATGCGGCTATTACCATAAGGATTATCATAAGAATACCTTTGACCTTATCTCTTTTTGTGATGTCGGTATTCGATGATTTCCGATTTTTTTTGTTTCTTCTATTTCTTCTTTTTTGAGACATTCTTTTATACTATTTCCAATTCATCTTCTGTAATCGAACCGCATTCAGAATGGCTAACAAGGCCACGCCTACATCGGCAAAAACTGCTTCCCACATCGTTGCCAGACCACCTGCGCCCAAAACCAAAACCACTGCTTTTACACCAAAGGCCAACCCAATATTCTGCCAAACGATGCGTCTTGTAGAACGTCCTATTTTTATGGCTCTAGCTATTTTACTTGGTTGGTCTGTTTGGATGATTACATCTGCGGTCTCTATCGCCACATCGCTGCCCAAACCACCCATTGCAATGCCAACATCGCTCGCTGCCAAAACCGGTGCATCGTTGATGCCATCGCCTATAAAGGCTACTTTAGTATTAAATTGTTTTTTCAAATGCTCAACTTCGTTGAGCTTATCTTCTGGTAACAAACCGCCTTTTGCAGTATCAATACCCATTTCTTTTGCCACTTGTTGGGTTATGGAATCCTTATCGCCGGAAAGCATTATGATTTTGGAAATTCCAGATTCTCTAATTTGTTTGATGGCTTCGTGGGCATCTTCTTTCAATTCGTCTGCAATGATGACATAGCCAGCGAATTTACCATCAATGGAAACCATTACGATGGATTCTACAATGTTGTCGGTTTCAGATGGAACTTCGATATTATTTGAAGTCATCAATGCTTTGTTGCCTACCAAGACCGTTTTGCCATTTACTTTGCCTTTTAATCCTTTACCCGCGACTTCGGTTACTTCTTTTGCCTGAAAATCTTCGCCATCGGCTTTATATTCCATTATGGCCTTGGCAATGGGATGGGTGGATTGTTCTTCCATTGCCATTAGGTATTTCATAAATTCGGGTTCATCCCAATCAATGGTTTTTATTTCCTTGATTTTGAAAACACCTTTGGTCACGGTTCCGGTTTTGTCCATTACCACTGTGGTTATCCTTGTCATTTCATCTAAAAAAGATGCTCCCTTAAAGAGAATTCCATTTTTTGAAGCTGCTCCCAATCCACCAAAATAACCCAACGGAATAGAGATAACCAAGGCACACGGACAGGAAATTACCAAGAATATCAATGCTCTATATAACCAATCGTTAAACACATAATCATCCACAAAAAAGTAGGGCAAAAATGTTAATCCAATCGCCAAGAATACCACAATAGGTGTATAGATTCTTGCAAATTTTCTAATGAACAATTCGGTTTTTGATTTACGAGCCGTGGCATTCTGGACCATATCAAGGATTCGGGCAATGGAACTGTCTTTAAATTCCTTGGTGGTTTCGATTTCAATAACGCCATCAAGGTTGATGCTTCCTGCAAATACTTTTTCTCCTTTTGCAATGGTGTCAGGTTTGCTTTCGCCCGTTAATGCTGCGGTATTGAACGAGCCTTTTTCGGACAATAAAATACCATCCAAAGGAATTTTTTCGCCCACACGGACTTGCACTTTTTCGCCAATAGCAACGATTTCGGGATTTACAGAAACATAATTGTTGTTCCTATAGACCAAGGCTTCATTAGGTCTTACATCTAGTAATGCCTTGATGCTTCTCTTGGCTCTTTTAACGGCGGCACTTTGGAACAATTCGCCTACCGCATAAAACAACATTACTGCCACACCTTCGGGATATTCGCCAATGGCGAATGCACCTATGGTTGCGATGGACATCAATAAAAACTCGGTAAAGAAATCGCCATTTTTGATGCTGTTCCAACCTTCCTTTATCACAGGAAAACCTACTGGAAGATATGCGACTGCATACCAGACAATACGTATCCAATCTTTAAAAAAAGCTACGTCAAAATAATCCATCGCAATACCAATAATCAGCATTACAAAGCTGAAAATTGCTGGTACATAAATTTTAAATTTCCCTATACTTTCCGGACTGCTATGGTTGTGGCCATCATTGCGCTTGTGATTATCGGATGAAGTTTTATTTAAATCTCTTAAATTCAGTTTCTTTTTTTTCATTTATATCAATTATAATTTTATTTAAATTCACAGTCATTCCAATCTCAACACCAATTGGGCAAACTGCACCTCTATGGTATCATCGATACCCTCTATTAAGAAATCCAAACCAG
>CAYFJL010000309.1:0-3333 GCA_964343335.1 uncultured Polaribacter sp.
ACATCACGCTCATTTACAAATCCAACAGTACCTTCTAAGGCACTTTCAAAAGCTTTTAATTTACCTTCGTCTACAGCCTCAATACCTTGTTCGTATTTGTGCCAATCAAAGTTTTCTAAAAATTCTTGTGGATTTACAGTCTCAACTGCTGCAGGTGCTTCTGCTTGAACTTCCTCTACTTGAGCAATTTCTTCGTTTTTGTTTTCTTCAGACATTTCTGAAAATAATTTGTATCTTTTTGTTATTCAGATTGTTAACGACAATAACTCCAAGAGATATTAAACTTTTTGTAAAAAATAACCACCTTTTTCCAATCTGTTACCGTAAAAAGGCCTGCAAATGTACTGATTTTTATTGATTTACAATATTTTACCCCCTATTATTCTTCCTATATTTGCGAACTAAATCCGCTTTCTTATGAAATTTCTCAAGCCATTGTTTTTATTCCTATTTCTCATCTTGGTTAGTTCTTGCCAAAATGAAGGAAAGTCTCAACCCGAATTCATTAAATCTCAATACGAAGCTAGGCATACGGCACCTTTTTCAGACGCAACTGCATACAAGGATTTACTGTTTTTAACCGGACAAATTGGTAAAGATCACAAAGCTGGAAAAATGGTTGAAGGTGGTATCACCGCAGAAACCCAACAAGTCCTTACCAATATCAAGGATGTTTTAGAAGCCAATGGATCTGATTTAAATCACGTTTTAAAATGTACTGTAATTCTATCGGATATTGATGATTTTTCGGCAATGAATGAAGTTTATCGAACATTTTTTACGGAAAATAAACCTGCAAGAACTACTTTTGCAGCCAATTTAGTCGGAGGAGCTAAAATTGAAATTGAAGTAATCGCGGTAAAAAAGTAAAATGACCAAAGAAGTTCAACAATTAGTCGATAAAGGGATCATGCTCCCTTTAATGGAAGAATTTTACACCATACAGGGTGAGGGCTTTCATACGGGAAAGGCTGCCTATTTCATCCGAATTGGCGGATGTGACGTAGGCTGTCATTGGTGTGATGTTAAGGAGAGTTGGGATGCCAATCTTCATCCACCAACACACGTTGGTCAAATTGTTGAAAACGCAAAAAAATACTCAGATACTGTGGTCATCACGGGTGGTGAACCCTTGATGTGGTCTATGGATTACATTACCAACACCTTAAAGGAAAACGGAATTAAAACTCATATTGAAACCTCTGGCGCTTATCCCTTTTCAGGTGTGTGGGATTGGTTTTGTCTTTCTCCAAAGAAAAATAAAACCCCACTTCAAGAAGCCTACGATAACGCCGACGAATTGAAGGTTATCATTTACAACAAAGATGATTTTCGTTTTGCAGAAGAGCAGGCATCCATGGTCAAGAATGGTTGTAAGTTATTCCTGCAGCCAGAATGGAGTAAAAGCGAAAAGGTAACTCCTATGATTGTTGATTATGTAATGAAACACCCAAAATGGAACATTTCCTTACAAACTCATAAATTCTTGAATATTCCTTAAGATCCTAAAATCTTGTCGATTAGAGCACAGATTTTTTCATATTGCTGATCGATCGTCAAATCTGAGTTATCGAATTCAATCGCGTCTTCAGCTTTCATTAACGGAGAATCCTCTCGAGTAGAATCCATTACATCACGACTCATAACGTTTCTTAAAACATCGTGGTAATCTACATCCTCTCCTTTTTCTCTTAGCTCTTGATATCGACGCTCGGCTCTTGTTTTGGCAGAAGCAATCATGTAGATTTTTAGTTCAGCATCAGGAAAAACAACCGTACCAATATCCCTTCCATCCATCACAATTCCGCCTGAAGCACCCATCTTTTGTTGCTCTTTTACCAACTTTTTTCGCACGGCAGAGATTGCTGCAACCTTGCTCACTAATTCTGAAACTTCTAGGGTTCGAATAGCCTTCTCAACATTCTCATCGTTTAAATAGATTTCGGCAAAACCTAAATCTAAATTGTATTTAAAGTCCAGGTTTATCTTACTTAAATCGTCGGTTAATCCAGCTTCGTTTAGAAAATCTTTACCAACCAAGCCATTCTTGAAACCATATAAAGCAACCGCGCGATACATCGCGCCCGTATCCACGTAAACGTAATTATATTTCTTTGCTACCAATTTCGCTATGGTACTTTTTCCTGTGGATGAGAAACCATCTATTGCAATGGTAATTTTATTAGTATTCTTTGTCATTATCTGTCCAAATCTATATGCAAACTAAAGGTTCCGGCATCTGTGGCCGAGTGGTATTTAGAGAAGGCATAATTAAGTTTAAATCGATTCATTTTAATTCCGAATCCGAATGAAATCCCACCGAAGGTTCTCACATTTTGGAGTTTTAACTCGGCTGCTCTTCTAAAATTGTATCCTACTCTCAGGTTGATGATACTCTCAGGAAATAGTTCTGCTCCGATCACCATATGCCTGAAAGCATTGGTTAAAAAATTGATGTTTTCATCGGTAACAGTCCCCTGTAAGTTGGTGGTTTGGTTTGACGGATTAGGCACTGCCAAATTCCATTGTTGCAAATTATCTAAAGTAAAATACCACTTCAGCGGAACGTATTCCAATTGGTAGGAACCTCCGAGAGCTACTTTTAAAGGTAACTTTTCATATGTACCAGTGTATGTGGTAATTTGAGTCCCTAAATTCCTAACAACCAATGCAAAAGCGTAAGGTTTATACGGACTATAATATTGTAATGCTAAATCGGTTGCTATCCCTGTGGATGTAAAGCTGCTGATATTAGAGGTAATAAATCTTGCATTGGCTCCAAGGTAAAAGTTGGATCTTGGTATATTAAAAGCATATCCAACGGATACGGCTATATCGTTCGCAGAAAATGTACCAGTTTCATTTCCCAATTCATCGGCTCCGATGAATGTACCGTAATTCACATAGGTAATATTTCCATGGATTACTCCGAATCGTCTGGTTACTATTCTCGCAAAAGAAGCAGAACCCAAATTAATACCCGATAAGTAGCTTGTATAATTTACAGAGAGTTGGTTATCCATTTCAACATTGATGGCAGCCGGATTCCAAGTTCCTTGGTTGACATCATCCATAATGGTCAATGCTTCACCGCCTAATGCAACTTGTCTTGCAGAGGTAGAAAGATTCAAAAATTGAAAAATTCGTTCTCCACCAACTTGGGCACAAATGGATTGTTGAATTGTTAAAAAAAGGAAAGTAAAAAGTACTTTTTTCATTCGACACAAAGAAACGAAGTCTCGATATAAAAACGAAAATATATAGAAAGTATTATAAACAAAAAAACCTCATTCGATTATGAATGAGGTTTTCTTTATAAAGAAAGGCAGTGAC
>CAYFJL010000310.1:0-3325 GCA_964343335.1 uncultured Polaribacter sp.
TGATGTTTTCCTCAATCAATATAAGAAATTTTAGAGTGAAAAGCATCCCTTTAATCAAGTTAATGTACAGTCTGACGACCAGCTATGATGAGTGGGGATTAGAAAGCACTAACCTCTCGTCTCGCACATAGCCACTCGTTTGTTTAAATTTATTAATTGTGGCGGACTTTCCAATCCCTACAAAATTATCTTGATCGATGAAACCCCATTCATTCATAGTGTTTGTTAGCGGTTATAATTTTTTTTCTCGTCATTGTACTAGTTAAAAGATTGTCTGAACTCCAAAGGTGAAAGGTTAGTTTTCGATTTGAATATTTTATTGAATGATGATGGATGTTCAAAACCTAAAGCGTAAGCGATTTCACTAATTGTCAAATCGGTGGTTGATATTTTTTCTTTCGCTTTTTCAATAAGTTTGGTGTGTATGTGTTGCTGAGCGTTTTGGCCAGTTAAGCTACGGAGCATATCGCTTAAGTAGCCCGGTGAGATATTTAAAGATTCTGCAAGGAATTTAACGGTCGGTATTCCCTGCATAATTGTCTTGTCACTGTTAAAATAATTGTCTAAAATTTCTTCCATCATTTCCAGTAAGTTGTTGTTTACGGCCTTTCGGGTAATGAATTGACGTTTGTAAAAACGATTGCTGTAATTCAATAGCGACTCTATCTGAGAAATAATTACATCCTGACTAAAATCATCGATTCTGTTTTGTAATTCATCGTCAATGTTTTTGAAGATGGAAGTGATGGTGCCTTTTTCTTTTTCAGAAAGATGCAACGCCTCATTCACTGAATATGAAAAGAATCCGAACTGCTTTATCTTTTTTGCTAAGGGATATCCGGCTAAAAAATCAGGATGAAATATCAATGTAAAACCCGAATGATCCTGAGTGATTTCACCATTTGAACTCACCTGGTTCGGTGACTTAAAAAGCAAACCACCCTCGTCAAAATCATAATGGCTTTGCCCATATTTTATTTTCCCCCGCAGGTTCTTTTTAAAAGATATTTTGTAAAAAGAGTGTGTAAAAGAAACAGGAAATTTACTTGTGTCTATTTCATTGTCTTTATTCTCAACCAGACTTATCAAAGGATGCAAAGGCTTTGGCAGCCCAAGCACCCGATGCATTTCGGATAATGATTCAAATTTATGGGGTGTGTTTCCTTCCTTTTTCATCTTATAAATCTAACTCTTATTGATTCAAAGCATTCATAAACCGCTCAGGATAGCGCGTACCTGAAACTATTCCAACGGGCATAATGGCTTCAAGACTTTGCAAATCTTCTTTTGTGAGTTGGAGATTTTCAGATGCAAAATTCTCTTCAAGATATTTAATTCGCTTGGTGCCAGGGATGGTAATGATGTCTTCACCCTGAGCAAGTACCCATGCAATCGCCAATTGTGATGGAGAGCACCCTTTTTCGTTAGCCAATACTTTTAGTTTTTCAACTAGCTCAACATTCTTGTAGAAGTTCTCACCTTGGAATCGTGGCATATGGACACGGTTATCTTTGATATCTTCAGGTTTTTTAAATTCTCCACTCAAAAAACCTCTGCTCAAAGGAGAATAAGCGACAAGTCCAATGCCAAGTTCCCGGATTGTAGGGAGTACCTCGGCTTCAATGTCTCTGGTCCATAGTGAGTATTCAATTTGAAGTGAAGTGATGGTGTGGACCGAGGCAGCTTTTCGGATGCTTTTAGCTGACGCTTCTGAAAGGCCGATATAGCGAACAACACCTTTTGTAACAAGTTCAGCTAATGCCCCAACTGTTTCCTCAATAGGAATAATCGGATCCACCCTTGCAAGCGTATATAAATCGATATAATCAGTTTTTAGACGTTGCAAACTGTGGATCACAGCGTGATGGATATAGTTAGGGTGTCCATTTACCGGGCCATAGCCCATTGGAGAAGCCATCATTCCAGTTTTTACGGAAAGGAAGGCCTTGTCTCTTTTCCCTTTGATAGCATGTGCAATAAGTTGCTCATTGTGTCCTGCAAGGTAGAAATCAGCCGTGTCTAAAAAATTGTGTCCAAGCTCCAGAGCTCTTTCAATAGTAGCAATCGACTCTTTTTCATTGCTTTGGCCGTATGCACCAGACATGCCCATGCATCCTAAACCAACTGCGGATACTTGTGGTCCGTTTTTTCCTAATTCTCTATTCATTGCTTTTTGTTTTGATTAATAATGAAGCAAAGTTGATCAAAGATTACTTGTTACAATTAGCCGAATTGAGGAGTTGCTTAGCCAAAATGAGAATGCCGGATAGTTACCATTGTTAATTAGTTTTTTGGAGACATTACCGCTAACGACCAGTATAGGCGCTGGCAAGAGCTTCGCTCGAAGCATAGCGCTTATGCAATGTTATGCGCTGGCTTTTCCGTTTTTTATTGATTTTCACCATTTTTCCAAACTTAATTTGCTTTTGATTTCAATATCAATTGCTTCTCTAATTTCAAAATTTTCAGATCATATGAACCAAATGATTTTTTAATAATTTTTACCGGCTTCCAAACGCTCAATTATTTTATCAAAGATCTCTATTTTTTGATCTTTTGAGATAGCATAGCCTGCAGGTGAACCCTCTTCTACACCCCAAGGAACAATGAAATCAAAATCTAATTTTTTCATAGTTTCAAGGCTTTCTAGATATGCAGATCGATCACTGTCACCAAGTACGACGGCTTTCCATTCACCATTTTGAAACCAAATAGAATCTCCAGGGAAAAGAAAACGATGCTCGCCATTATCCCAAAGAAATGAAGTAGTTCCCTGCGTATGCCCAGGTGTTGGTATAATTTCTAGATCATTACCTATCTTTTGTTCCGTAGAAAATGTATTTGTAATTGGCATATTAGCTTTTTGTTCATCCTTTTCATTAATCCAGATAGGCACATCTAGATCTTGTTTTCCAAACATAGCTTCGTGATGATGATTCAAGAAAAGGCCAATAGATGTACCTATTTTTTCTATTTCATCTGAAGCTTTACCAATACCTGATGAATTGTAAATAATTATGTTCCCCTCGGGGCGGTCTAGCAAATAAGAGCGTACAAGTACGTTATTAATATACGGCAACGAAGATACAGGTGTAGCATAAAGCCTGTAAGCAGAAGATTGCAGTTTTGTAGAGTTATCATCGAAATGAAAATTCTTTCCCATTTTAAAGGCATTTTTTAATTTAAGTAGATTACTTAATTGTAAATACATCTATGCTGTTAATGTTGTTCGTTTTTCATTAATTGATTTATTATTTTTCAGCTTGTGCATAACGAACAATTGCAAATTCAGCTTAAAGCGTAGTAGCTGATTTATTTGTCTGAG
>CAYFJL010000311.1:0-3323 GCA_964343335.1 uncultured Polaribacter sp.
CTATTTCAGGAATGTCTCTTTCATAAGCTTTTGGCTGAGGCTTTGACTTTGGCCTATTCTTAAATGAAATAATAGAACCTACAAACTCTATATCAATGTCATAATTCGTGTAAAGAAATACAAAAACATCCTTCACCAATACGTCATAGAAGTTATAAGCAACGGGTTGAATCAAGTTTGGATCAACGCTTAAATTAAGGTTGTTTTCAACCCCAATCGTATTGAGTAGATCAGCCATTTCGATACGCGTCACGTTAAGCTGAACCTCATTGGTTAACCCTTCTTGAACTTTTGCCATTGAATCTAATTCAGCATTCAGTTCATCGATTGTCCAGTCCTGAAGATGAGCAGAGAAGGGGAGGAGCATTAATAAAAATGCAAGAATAATCGTGGTATGTTGGTTTCGGTTTGGCATTAAATTAACTAATCAGGAAAGCATAGATTTCTTCAAGTGTTGTAGTTCCGTTTTTCCATAGCTCAAGTGCTCGATCTGACAAACTTACAACTCCTTTTTCTTTTAGCAATTGTTCGACCTTCAATTCTTCGTTTTTTATTTTGTCACTCAGTTCTCCCTGAATCGGAATGATCTCGTAAAGCGCTTGTCTTCCTCTGTATCCTGTAAAGTGGCATTCATCACATCCGACACTAACATAGTGCTTATTTGGAACTTTATTTCGATCAAAGGTGTTCGGAACATCTGCAAGATTAACTTCTTCCTCGATTTTGCAATTATCGCACAGTTTTCGCACCAATCGTTGTGCGACACTACAGTTCAGGGTATTCGCCAGTAAAAAGGAAGGGACACCCATATCTATTAATCTAGAGATCGTTCCCCATGCAGAGTTGGTATGAATCGTTGAAAGCACTAAATGACCTGTTAACGCTGCTCGAATGGCCATTTGAGCGGTCTCTCCATCACGAATCTCACCAAGCATGATCACGTCAGGATCTTGTCTCAAGAATGAGCGCAGGGCAGAAGTAAAGGTTAATCCGATATCTTCCTTTAATTGTACCTGATTGATTCCATTGAGCGTATACTCAATGGGATCCTCAACAGTAACGATATTTCGTTTTTCTTCATTGAGCAATTTCAAAGTGGCGTACAACGTCGTTGTTTTACCAGAACCTGTTGGACCCGAAATCAAAATAATCCCATTTGGTTTTTTGATTCCTTCCAGGTAATTGTATTTTTCTTCTGAGGTCATTCCTAGGCCATCGATGTGAATGTTGGTAGCATCCTGACCGAGAATACGCAGTACAATCTTTTCACCGTGTAACGTGGGTAAAATAGAAACACGGATATCAAAATCGCCGTATTGGATTCGACCATCTTGAGGCAGTCGCTTTTCTGAAATATCTAGATTGGCTTTGATCTTGATTTTGTTAACCAGTTCAGGATACGTTTCAACGGGAATTGTATAGCGCTCCATCAAATGACCGTCAATACGCATTCGCACCCGACCTTTTTCCTCGAATTTCTCAATATGGATATCAGAACTTCCTAATCCTTCTGCTTCGGTGATGATCTTATCGACAAAGTCTGTTTTTCCATTTACGGATAGCGCTTTTTTCTCTCGATTCTGAACTTTTCGGTAATATGTACCGAGTAAACGTTGAATCGTTTCTTTATCAATTGCTTCAAATGCAATTGAAACGCCAAGCATTACCTCCAACTCCTCTTTCGCGGCATCTTGTGATTGATTTTCATCAATATAAAAATGAGCCACTTCACCAGAAACATCTCCCGGAATCACACGATAGTTCCACGCCAAATCTGATGGAATGAATTGTTGTTGTTCAGGAGTCAATGCTATTTCGGTGGTTTTATTCAATCAGAAAAAAGTTTGATTCCAGGTATTGTAGCGCTTTGTCATTAATGAACGTTGAAAATAATAAAAATCCATTTAATATCAGTGCAAAAAGACCCGCATATGGTATGACTTTGAATGCAGGTATCAATTTCATTAAAATCAGTGAGAGAATTAACACCAAGATCGTACAACCAATAAAAAACAGCATAAATACATGATTCGAAAAAGCAGGCGTTATAGCCAATAAAAATAGAATATCACCCCAACCAAAATAGGATTTCGTAATGTTTTGAAAAGATCGGTGCTTTAAACTGATGTAGATCGTCAGGAAAAACATGATGACGATTATAAATAAAAGGTTTTTAACCGTTTCCATCAACGCTGGTATGGTAAAATTTTGCCACCACAGAAGGCTAACGAAAAGAAACGGAATGGTGATCCAATGGATGGATCGATCTTTAAGATCTTGATATGAAATCACGACCATAACAACAGAGGCAAGGATAAGACCAATCATTTAGTCTTTTTGCGTCTCTTTAACCTCTCCAGTTTCATCAACAACCCAGGTGTTGAACGTGCCGTTTCCATTAAAGTCAACTACAGCTGTAGCTTTCGCCTTAAAACCAGATGTCGAAGCTTCAACGATTTCAATTTTATAATTCGCCCGTCCGCCTTCTGTAACAAGTTTGTTGGGTACGTAATCTATTTTATCCAGATCTGAAGAATACTTTGAATATTGAAGAAAATGTGCGTACTGCAAATTGTGTAAGTTATTTAGAGCTGTTTGGGCTTCAATCGCTTTTGCTCTGGATGCAACAGCTGTTTGGTTTGGAACCACTAACATGATCAAAATACCGATTACGGCCAAAACAATAAGAATCTCTGCTAGTGAGAACGCTTTTAATCTACCTGATTTATCTTTTTGAACAGATGGTCTTTGCATGTTAAATTTCATCAGTGGATGCATATAGTTTTCTATGGTTCAAACTTATGAGTTTTTGGGGAGAAATGAAAGGGGGGTGTTAAGATATTGCTCCAGTTACCAAATATAGTTAAGTTGTTATATTTGTTGAGAAATAACTTAAAACCTAGTTGCATAGATATGAGATTTCCCTTCCTGTTTTTCGTCATTGTTCATTTAAGCTTTAGCGTTGTTGCTCAATTGGAAATTGATTCAAGTCTTATAAGAAAAGGATCAAAATGGCAAGTAACAAGATATAATAAAAGAGATAAGGCAAAAGGCTTAACAAGTTATGAGGTTTTAGAGATCAATAAAAAAGAAGGGGACATCACAAATATATTGCTTGAGGTTACTAGGCACTATAAAAACGGAGACACGGCATATCATTCGACCGACTCAATTAAAAGGGCTTCAGGAACTTATATTCCTTCCCCTACTGGTACAGGTGATCGTCATATTATTACCATGAAACAATCAATTGGTGTTTGTGGTTTGATTACTCCCTGGAATTTTCCTGCCGCAATGAATACACGAAAATTAGGCCCAGCACT
>CAYFJL010000312.1:0-3271 GCA_964343335.1 uncultured Polaribacter sp.
TTTGCAGTCAATGAGGCTACGGTTGTTCCCCAAGATCCGCCGCCAAGTAGTCCAACTTTTAGTTTCATATGTTCGTTTTAGTTGATTAGTTTTCTAATTCCTCCAAGAATAAATTTCGTACATCCTCCACATAAGTATCGATGTTTTTAGGTTTCCATCCAGAGGTGTCCACTGGATCTAACACCACAACTTCTATATGTGTTGGCTTGAAGAAATTACTTCCTTTAGGCATTGCCATGTAGGCATTTTTAATCACAATCGGAATGATGGGCACTCCTGCTTTCATTGCCAGATGAAATGCACCTTTTTTAAATTTTCCAAGTTGCTTGCTTCCGCTTCGTGTTCCTTCTGGTGCGATCACAATGGAGGTGCCGTCTTTTAAAGCATCTACAGCTGGTTTTAAGGCTTTGATGGCTTTTTCACGATTGGATCGGTCTACAAAAATGGCTCCAAGTGCTTTGAAAAGCGGACCAATAGGTGAGTATTCTAACTCCTTTTTTGCAACGCCTGTGATGTCTTTCCGTAAGATTTTTAATAAAATGAAAAAATCTGCCGAACTCTGATGGTTGAAACAAAATACGGCAGGTCTATAATCGTCCAGATTGTGCTTTCCTTTGATGTTGATATCCAGTCCGGCTAATCTTGTTCCCAAATCACCAACACTTGAAAAGGTAGTATTTGCCGCCTCTTTTTTATTTAATGTTACCAATCCTCTGGCAATTCCTTTTACTGCGGATGGATAAATACTGGCTCCGGCTAATACAGTTCGTACACCATTCACCAATGGTTTTTTGGTAGTATCTTCAAATCGTAAGATGGGCCATTCATTTTCGAAAGCCACTTGAGACAAGCGATTATCTGGATTGGTTGCAATCGGGTTACCCACAATTTCTAGAAGCGGATAGTCATCAAAACTATCGGTATAGAAATAACTCTTTGAAAGATCAATATCATTTTCTTTCGCAAACTTTCTTCCAGCTCTGGCTTTTCCTTCATTCCAACACATTTCAGTAATAATTCCGGTGAAAGTTTTGCGCTGTACCTCGAGTTCGGTACAATAAATATCTTTAATGCCGAGTTCTTTTGCAACGGGTTCGATTTGATATCGCGTTGCCGCCGATATAATTACCACACGGTGTCCTTTGTCTAAATGCGACTGAATCAATTTTCGTGACTCAGGATAAATTGTAGGCTCTAAATAGTTGGTGAATACTTCTTCGCCCAGTTTGATGAACTCTTTTTCTTTAATGCCTTTTAATCCGAAGGCAGAAACTTTGGTGAGCGTTTCAAAATCACGATTACCAGAAGCATAAAGCAAGATGGTTGCAAATTGAAGCAATAATTCTTTGGCCGTTGAGCGACCGCTTAACAATCTTGATTGTACAAATTTCTTAGCTGAAAAGTCGTTGATTAAAGTTCGATCCAAATCAAAGAAAGCGGCAATATGCGGACCTTCCTCGTTGTTGTCGAGTTTGCTATGTGTTTCGGCATGTTCATAACCCGGAACGTATTTTGGAGCATCACCTTTGGTGCTCTTTTTATCCAAACGATATTCTAGTTCCTGAAGGTATTCCAAGCAATCTGATAATTGCTCCAATGTTTCCGACCATTGCTCCAATCCTTCTAGATTGATTTTTTTATTCATCGGAATCAGATTGGCATTTTTGGCAAAGCGTAAGGCACTTACTAAGAAAGGTTTGGAAACGCTATCCAATCGATTGATTTTCGATTTCCAGTGCAATTCCTTCCCTTTGAATAAACATAATTGAATGAATTCATCTTCATTAAAAGCATCTTCCAGATCCCATCGATATAAAGTATGACAGGCTATTTTATTGGCTTCTACATAAATCTGCAGTAATCCTTTTGAAACAAATAACTTTTGGTTGGAAAGTAATTTTTCAATCTTCTTACGAGGATTCGTAATAATGTTCCGCCAATCAGGGTCAAATAATTCCAATTCTGCCTCAATCTCTGAGCTAAATTGAGGTTTGTTGGTATAGAAGAATTCAAATTTGAAGAGGTTCCTCAAATTCATGATTTCCTTCCAGAAAGTAATGAGTCTATCAGGTGATTTGTCGTCTTTGATCTTTACCAAAGCCATTTCGATAAAAGCTCGGTGGTACAAATGTGCCGACGCCATATTGGCGTAATACATGGCTGATAAAAACTCACTAGGAGCAAGGCTGTACTCAACCTTGTAACCCGCTTTGAATTTTTGGATAATGCCCGCTCTTTTGAGGAGATTCAATGATTTTTGTACCGTCGCTTGAATTCGATCTCCACGATCTATCAGAACATTCTTTTTTCGCTGTTCAATGTAATTCATCAATTTCAAAACACTGAAATCAATTTCCTTTTTGGTTAGTGCGAAATTGTTCAATAGCACATTACATACCAACGAAACTGTGGTCACTGGTGTAATGCTATTGGCTTTGTGAATCAATTCAAAGGCAAAACGCGGGAGCGTGTATTTTTTAGAATAACTATCTTCTCCGATATCGGGAATTACCGCATCGTGGTGTTCGGTGGCATCTACAGGATCACCAAATCGAATGGCTGCCTTTCCATATTGATTGCCTAGTTTTTGAAAGTAGTTGAAGAACTCTAAAAGATTTTCAGATTTCTTCTCTTTTCCTTTCCCTTGTTCGGTCATCTCTTTTACATCGGGAATCAAATCATACACGATAGAAACCGGAATGTATTTCACAGGTTTGGCACTCTGTTTCTCTGCTTCCATGATGTATTTCAGGATGCCCATCTGCGGATACACTATTTTCCCGGTTCTCGAACGAGTTCCTTCAATATTCCAAGTTAAGTGATCACCATTCTCAATGAGCTGAGAAATATAATGTCGCAAAGAGACTTTGTAGATTTTATCGTCCTTAAAACTCCGTCTTAAGAAGATCAATCCGGCGTTTTTACCCAATTGTTTGAGTCCAGGGAAGGCCAAGTTGATTCCGCCAAAAGAATAGGGAATCGGCATTCCGTATCGAGCCAAAGTACTTAAGAGTACCAAGGTGTCGAGGTAGGTTTTATGAGTAAGGATGAAGGCCACCGAGTGTTGTCTCATGATGTTCATGAGTTTCTTGATTTCGGCAGTATCGATGTCAATTTTGTTGTTATAAGCTCTTGATAAAAGTAATTCAGAGCCTTTGGATGAGATGATATTGGCCACCGGATGCTGTTGAGAATATAGCTCCTCAATACATTGTTTGGCATCCTTTTGAACATCTTCTAGTTTTCTTTTGGATTCCTTTGCAATTTTTTC
>CAYFJL010000313.1:0-3261 GCA_964343335.1 uncultured Polaribacter sp.
TGGCATCCTTTTGAACATCTTCTAGTTTTCTTTTGGATTCCTTTGCAATTTTTTCAAGTTCCGCTTGAAAAATTGAATTGTTAAGTATCGATGTAAGGGAACGTTCCATTCAATTAACTTAAAAACAATTTGGTGAATTTTGAAAAGCCTTTTTCTTGCCAGAACTCTGGAAAGAATATGCTCTCTATTTTTTCTGTTGTCGATTTCTCCTGTTTCTCAGCAAGATTGTATTTCAATGCTTTTGCCACAGTTAACAATACCGTTGCATTGGCTCCCATTCCCGAGTGTGACCCGAACACTTCAATATTATGGATGTCGGCTCTGTAGGTTTCTGCTTCTAGGCAATGCTTCCAAGGTACCAATCCGTCTGTTTTCGTGTAAATACAAGTAATTGGCACTTCCGGAATTTGTTCCAACTCTTTAATGAATTTTCGATTGCGTTCGCGCAATTGTTTACCTCTCAAAAACTCCAAGCTTTTAATCACTGGGGTTTTCATGTGTTTGATACCCCAAACAGGCGATCCAATGGTTACTAGTTGTTCCACTTTATCCGGAAAACGATTGGCAATCAACTTGGCGAAAATTCCGCCTCCGCTCCAACCGACCAAACTTACTTTTTGATTGTGAATATTGTAAATGTCATTGAGGCGTTCTTCTAACTTGGGTAGGTATTTGGAGTTAATCATATTGACTCCCAATTCCCATTTGTAGGTTTTAAATCCAAGTGAGCGTAAATAGCGTCTTACAAATTTTGTAGTATAATCATTCCCCAAATAAGGAGGCATGAATAATACGGGCTTCCGATCGCTGGTTCTTCGCTTCGGAATAAAGTAATATAACCAGTGCATTGACGTCCATTCAACCACAGATCTCGACTCCAGTAATACGTTGTACAATGGAGGTGCAGGAATGGTCGTGTTGATGCTATTTACCACCTTGGTTAAGCGTTTGATGTATTTTTCTGTTTCAAAATTTTCTGTCTGTTCATCTATTTCTTTCAGCACATAGATTAAAGTAACGTAGTCTCTATCAGGACCAAAATCCTCGCAAATGGAAACACATCGATCAAAAAGTCGATTAGCAGATTGCTTCGGAAGTTTTTCACGCTTCAACACCTTTTGGATACTAGGGTAGAAGGGATGTACTTTAAAGCAGTCATCGATGATTTTCTTCGTCTTTTTTAAGTCGTTGGCTTCATTGGCCACCAATGCAATGACAAATTTTGTGAAAATCGTATATACTAGTTTGTTGCTTTCCATTTAGCTAGCTTCTTGAATTTTGGTATCGAGCCAATTTAATAAATCTTGTTCAACTTCCTCTTTATTTATCTCATTAAGCATTTCATGACGCCCTCCTTTATACAATTTCAGCGTAACATCATTGCCTGCTTTTTTAAATTTTTTGGCCACTTTTACAACGCCTTTACCCATTTCTCCTACGGGATCACAATCTCCAGAAAATAGGTAGACCGGAATGTCATTGGGGGTGTTTTTGAAGGTATTGTAATTATTAATTTTTTTACTTCCTTTGATGACGTCTTCAATCACGCTCAAAGAGAAATTCTCAATTCGTAAGGGGTCGGCCTCAAACAAATCGACTTGATGTTTGTCGCGACTAATCCAGTCTACTTGAGTACGATTCGGTTTGAACTTTTTGTTGAATTCCGAAAAGAATAGATTTTTCAAAACTTTATTGCTCTTTTTTCTACCTCGAAATGTGCGAATGACTTTGGTGCTGAACAGTCCAACTGACCCTAGTGTTTTCATAAAGCTGGCCGTGCCAGACAGGATTAAGGCCTGTAAATCTTGTCCGTATTTGGTTACGTATTCTCGACTCAATAAAGACCCCATACTATGACCAAACAAAATGATTTTACGAGACGGATATTCTTTCTTAATGATCTTACTTAGTTTACGCATGTCTTTCACGGCATCTCTGAAGTAATCGTCTCCATCGTATACACCTAATAGATTCGTCGATTTTACTGATTTGCCGTGAATTCGATGATCATTGGCATAGACCACAAATCCTTCCTCCTGAAGAAATTCAGCAAAATGACTATATCGACCCGCGTGTTCTCCAATCCCATGAGCGAGTTGAACAACGCCCTTGATGTCATCGTTAACTGGAGTCCATTTGTAATAATGAATATCAACTCCGTCTTTTGTGGTAAAAGAATGTGTGCTGTGACTCATTTTAATTGCTAGTAAATCCTCGTAATAATTCTTTAAATTGACCGACTTCTTTATCTCTTCCCTTGATTTTTAATTTTTCTTGAATAAGCAATTCATCCATCAAAACTTCACCCATGGATAGCTTGAACAAACTATCATCATCAATTTTGATATGAACAGAAGGTCTTACAATTTTACGCTTGCGATAGTGAACTTTTTTATCCGCAATGCGATATCCAATGTCGGTATCTTCAGTCTCATTCGAAACCTCAAAATTGTAGGTCAAGTTGGTTGTTTTTCGATTCACAAAGCGTTGAGTGGCGATGTATTTCTTAAAGTCAGAAAAGAAAGTACTGCTTTTTAATTCCTCTTTTACCTTCTTTGTTTGAGTTTTTGCATTGTTCTTGATAATCTCTTCAAGTTCATTGGCTGACTCACGGATGTATCTGGCAAACAAATCGGCATCAGGCATCGATTTGGCGTTTGAAGTTGCGGTGATGGTCACGAGTCCATTGTAACTAAAGGCTGCAATGATCAATCCGAAGCCATCTAAAACCGGAGTTAATCCGAAGATTCCTTGGATTTTATGACCTCTTAAATAAAGAGCGGTTTGTGGTCCAGGGACATTGGTGATAGTCACGTTAAAAGGCGGCGTAATAAACTCACCCAACTTGTATTTACTGTAAATACGAGAGGCTAGGTTTGCCACTCCAAAAGGAACGGCTTCTGCCATTTGAGCCAATGATTTAGCCCCTACTGTTTTGTGTTTGGCTTTTCCTTGACTCGTTTGAAACTGAATATATTCCAGACGTTTGATCGGATCTTCGATATGGGTACCGATTTTGACCAACATGTTGGAAATTTGATTGTTCATTTTTTCTTTGCTTTCATCCGTACGGATAGATATCGGCACGTTTGCGACCAAAGGTTGACTTGGTAATTTGTCTTTTTCCTTTAGATATCTACGTAAGGCACCAGCACAGATGGCCACAATGATATCGTTTACCGTTACACCTTGAACTTTTCGTAAATGATTGATTCTATCGAAAGAAAGTATGGCGGTTCCCCAAGTTCTTTTTGGTGAAAC
>CAYFJL010000314.1:0-3258 GCA_964343335.1 uncultured Polaribacter sp.
CACGTTACATTATAATACGAAAAAAAATGCAAAAAATTGTTTGATGAACGGAATTATATCCTGACGAACGTATATTAAACTAGATGTTATTCACCAAAAGAATTAAGTTAAAAACTAGTTACATGCGAAACTGTAGTTCTGGGCGATGTCGTTAGTATTATCGCTACAGAACTTCAAAGAACCTGTGTACTGACCTTCGCAAAGCTCTCTAGTACTATTTAAACTGAATCCTCTTTGATTTGGGTTGTTCGTGTATTGAAACTCCTTGTATTGAGCCGCCGTTGTTCTTGCTGAGAAAATTCCTAGTCCTCCTTCAACATTAGAGAAGGTTGGTTTATTTTGAGCTAGTGAAGATGTAGGCTGATTCGTAAGCATATAAGTATTCAGGTCTTCAGAACCAGCAGTTACCAAAATTTCAAATCCATTTACGGTTCTTCTCGTTACATCTGGATCTTCTTGAATACTATTTGCAACGAACTCATAAAATGATTCACCATTTGCTCCTAGAGAAGGGTTAGTAGTAGTTAGATCAGCGATTCTTAAAGTTCCTATATTCCAAAGAAGTGATTTATTCTCATTTCCTGACGGCTTAAACTCTCTGTAATCAAATCTCAACTGGACTTTAAAAACAGCTGCATTTGGTCCCGTAGAAAACGCGATAGATTGAGTGTTGTACCCATTTAATGGCACATTTGCTTCAGCAAAATTGATCTGCTGAAAAGCATTTGGAAACGTAATGTTTATATCCTGAACTAATTCTGTTTGTCCTTTTACTATATGTCTTCCATTTTCAATATCAATAGTAAGTCTGTATAAAGCATCCTCATTCAAGTCATCAGCCTGAAAGAAATAAAGCTTTTGCTCTGGATAGTAAAAAGTACCAGACTCCTTATTTTCAATTATAGTATCCTGAAGTGTCCACGTTCTTGTTGTACTTCCTCCAATAATTTCTTCTATCGTTACATCAACTTGATCAAAATAAGCTGAATCTGCGACCATTGCGAAATCATTTGCGTTTCCATCACCTAAAAATGTCTTATTCAATTTAAGGAAATGAAATTCATCATTTGGATCAAGCAACATGTGTACAATAGGAGTTTCATCATACTCTCCGTTTACACTGAATTTTGTAGTACACCCTGCAACGATCGCTACAGTTTCAATAAGAAAAAAGAAACGCTTCATCTATAACTATTTTATCTCTGTAAAGTTAGTAAAATATTGAGAGATGAACTTACCGTTCAGTCATTAAAAACAACCATTCAGTTGATCAATGGACAGGTTTTACTTTACCCTATTCATCCCCATGGCCTTCAGCATCCATTTTGGCAATGATTTCTTCGGATCTCTATTCTTCAAGTTCAAATACCAACCTAACTTCTTCATAATTGGTACTTTATGAGTTTCAACAAACTCTATCCATGCCCCATCAGGGTCTTCAACGTAAGAAAACCGTCCTCCAGCTTCTCCCATATCAAATGTATCTCCGCTGTCTACCGTAAAAGGAAAACCCGCATCTTCACACTCTTTCTTGAGCTGTTCCATTCCTCTGATATCATAACACAAGTGAATAAACCCCCAGTCTCCCCAAAATCTATCCTTGAAGATCTTTTTACAGTCTGTTCTTTCAACTGCCTGAATGAGTTCTATTTTAGACGGGCCGAGTAATGGAGAAAATGGTCCTTGACGTTTTTGAGGATGAGAAAGCAATACTCTCCTCACTTTTTTATCTCCACCTGGAAGATCAGAAAAACAATCAAATATATCTGTTTCGTCATATTCAATTTTTGAATATCCGAGAATATCTGCATAAAGCTTCATTGACTTCTCAAGGTTACTTACACCGATCATTGCACCAGCGACTCCTCCAGTCTTTCCTTCAAACTTCGTCTCTTTAAACGTTGTTTTCTCTAGCACTACGTTGAATACGTTATCATTTGGGTCTTGTACAAAGAAATGGGACTCTCCCGAAGGCGTTTTTTTCAATCCACCTAAGATCTTTGCTCCATTCTTTTTCATGTACTCATATGATGCTTCAACATCTCTCGATTTGATCCTACAAACATATAGGCCGTAGTCACCAAGAAGAACATCATACTTTGGTCGCTCTGTATTTCGGCTCGTAAATTGCCAAATCTCAAAACCACCTCCTCCTTCCATGGAAAGTGCCAATGTAGCAGTTCTTGAATGAATATCTCCACCAGTGTAACGAGTCATCAACGGAGCGTCTGCTGCCTCTTCGAATATGCGAACATCAACGCCAAAGAATTTTCTGTACCACTTCCAGATCTCTTGAACATCCGGAACTCCAATTCCCATTTGTTGTATACCACTAATGACTTTTTCCATTACTCAGAAATTTTGAAAGTCAAAAATAATATTCTTTGCCTAAATAGCGTTCAATTCGTCCGATGCAGATGTTGGAAGTTTCTGCTTTCGATGATTTATTTAGCTTCAAATTAGCTACTTTTGACAAAAGGAAACATGTTTAGCTGGATTGCATATCATATTCTAATTTATCCTGCTTCATTACTGCCATTGCCAGTCATGTATGTTTTTACTGATTTCTTCTATTTGCTTTTAATATCAATCATTCCATACAGAAGAAATGTAGTTCGTCAAAACATTGCCAATTCATTTCCGGAAAAGTCATTAAAGGATAGAAAAAAGATCGAACGAAAATTCTACCGTCATCTTACTAATCTGCTTGCAGAGGGAGCCAAAAACCTCAGTATTTCAGAAAAGCAGCTAAAGAAAAGATTCAAAGTACGAAATCCTGAAGTTATGAATGAGCTTTATGCTGAAAGAAAAAATGTATTACTCGTATCTGGACATTACAATAATTGGGAATGGCTGATAACGGCACAAAACTTACTTTTCAAACATCAAGCTGTTGGAATCGGAATGCCTTTAAGTAATGGCTTCTGGGATAAAAAACTTAATTCAAGGAGGTCAAGATTTGGAATGAAGGTCATCCATTCTAAGATCGTTCGTGAATTCTATAATAATAATTCAGATATCGTGGCGAACCTGGTTCTTGCTGATCAATCGCCCGGTGACTCTAACAAGTGCTATTGGATGGAATTTCTCAATCAAAAAACAGGTGTCGTTTTCGGCCCAGAAATGCTTGCCAATGAATATGATCAAGCGGTTGTATATTTCACCTTTCATCGCATAAAACGTGGATATTATGAAATGGAGCTTCAAGAAATCACGAGAGAACCAAAAAGACTTGAATGGGGCGAAATAACTGAAAAA
>CAYFJL010000315.1:0-3257 GCA_964343335.1 uncultured Polaribacter sp.
AGCTCACGAGAGTAATTTTCATTCGGTGCAAATTTGCTATTCAAAGCCCCACTCAAATACAAAAGCATGTTCGGATTAATGGTCATGTCTTTTGTTAACTGAATAAAATTTCCAAGCGCCTGAGATTGTATCAGCTTGAAATAATAGTATTCAACATGCGGATTCTGATTGACTGCCACAAAATGATTGTGCCAAAAGTGGGTGAGCTTTTCTCGAATATTGATATGCGAAGTGGTCATTTGTAAAAAAGACCAAGCATAAAGTGATCGTTTTCTTGCATTGATGATTCGCGCCTGTTCTTGATTGGAGCCTACATTCGGAACCGGATCTCCATTCACCCAAGTTTCTCCATAGTCAGCATCAGGATCGTTGACTTGATCGCGACCATTTCCATCAAATTGATATTTTAATGGTGGTTGAGCTTCTGGCAGCTCTTCGAATAATTTATCGACTGTGTTTTGCAATCCTAACCCAAGGCATTCTGAAACCATACTTTGGGTAGCTCCATAAGTAGTTCTTCTAAGGAGATGTCTTATTTCCTTCTCTGTCCAACTTCCCTGATACGCATCTAAATAAGGCATGAGTAAAAATACAAATTATTTGCTTACTCTTTTTTAGACCGTAAAAGGTTCGGATGGTTTAATTACCCAATAAAATCTTTGGCTTTTTCTAATGCCTTCGGAATGCCATCAGGGTTTTTCCCACCTGCAGTAGCAAAGAAATTTTGACCGCCTCCGCCACCTTGAATTAGCTTGCCTAATTCTCGAACAACCTGACCCGCGTTATAACCTCTTTCTGCCGCAAGTTCTTTAGAAATGTAACAAGTTAATAAGGCTTTTCCTGGGGCTGGAGAATTAGCAAATAGAATGAATAGGTTGTTGAACTTGTTTCCTAATTTAAAGGCCATATTTTTGATACTATTGGCATCTAAATCTACCTTTTTGGCTAAGAATTTCACTCCATTTATCTCTTGCAATTCTCCCTCAACACTGTCTGAAACTCGATTTGCCTTTTCTTGTAATAATTCTTCAATTTGCTTTTTCAGACTAGCATTTTCATCTTGCAAGTTTTGTAAAGCCTTTACGGGTTCTTTGCTATTATTAAGCAAATCGCGCATTTCAAAATATTGTCGGTTGTGATCAAAATAAAAGTCTTTTACGGCGTCTAGAGTAATAGCTTCAATTCTTCGAATTCCGGCTGCCACTGCACCTTCTGATTTGATTTTGAAATGCCATAAATCACCGGTATTTTGAGCGTGGGTTCCTCCACAAAGTTCAATGGATTGCCCAAATCGAATCGAACGAACGGTATCACCATATTTCTCTCCAAATAAGCTCATAGCTCCTTCTGCAATGGCTTCTTCTTTCGGAGTGTTGCGCTTTTCAATCAGAGGTAATTTTCCTTCAATTCTAGCGTTCACAAAATTCTCAACATCTCGTAATTCCTCAACGGTCATTTTTGAAAAGTGGGAGAAGTCGAAACGTAAATATTTCGAATGAACCGCACTACCTTTTTGTTCAACATGGGTGCCTAAGACTTCGCGCAAAGCTTGGTGTAACAAGTGAGTGGCTGTATGATTGGCTGCAGTTCTTTCTCGTTGCTTGGCATCTACCGATGCTTTAAATGAACCATTCAAGGTTTTCGGGAGGTTTTTTGTGAAATGAACGATGAGGTTGTTTTCACGTTTGGTATCTAAGATGTAAACTACGTCTCCATTTTTATCTTCTAAGTATCCTTTGTCACCAACTTGACCACCACCTTCAGGATAAAACGGTGTCACATCAAAAACCAATTGGTATTGGTCACCGTCTTTTTTTGATGTGATTTTTCTGTATTTGGTGATTTGGATATCCGCATTTAAATGATCATAACCAATAAAATCATTTTGATTGGAGTCATTCACAATGGTCCAATCGTCGGTAGATGATTCACCGGCAGAACGAGAACGTTCTTTCTGTTTTTTCATTTCGGAGTGGAATCCAGCTTCATCCAAAGTGTAGCCTTTTTCTCTTAGAATAAGTGAAGTAAGGTCGATCGGAAATCCGAAGGTGTCGTATAATTCAAAAGCTTTTTCTCCGCTTATTTCTTTAGAAGCGCTTTCCTCGATAATTCTATTTAACAGAATTAATCCTTGTTCTAAAGTTCTAAGGAAGGATGCTTCTTCTTCACGAATTACATTTTCAATGAGTTGCTTTTGAGTTTTCAACTCCGGAAATGCATTCCCCATTTTTTTGGATAAGACATCTACCAAGCGATAAATGAAAGGTTCTTTCTGATTCAAAAAGGTAAATCCATAACGAACCGCTCTTCTCAAAATTCGACGAATCACATAACCTGCCCCTGTGTTGCTCGGTAACTGTCCGTCTGCAATTGAAAAAGCAACGGCTCTTACATGATCTGCAATAACTCTTGTGGCAATATCTACCTCTTGATTTTTTCCATAATCCGTATGACTAATCGCTTCAATTTCACGAATGATCGGTGTAAAGACATCGGTGTCATAATTCGATTGAACCCCTTGAAGTACCATACAAAGACGTTCGAATCCCATTCCGGTGTCAATGTGCTTTTGAGGTAGATCTTCTAAGCTACCATCAGCCTTACGGTTGTATTGCATGAACACCAAGTTCCAGATTTCAACGACCTGCGGATGATCTTGATTCACCAATTCCTTTCCGTCAACCTTGGCCTTTTCTTCCGCAGAACGAATGTCCACATGAATTTCTGAACAAGGTCCGCAAGGTCCTTGGTCTCCCATTTCCCAAAAGTTATCTTTCTTGTTTCCTAATAGAATTCGATCTTCAGGTATAATTTCCTTCCAAAAGTTGAAAGCCTCCTCATCTCGCGGAAGTTTGTCTTCATCACTACCTTCAAAAATCGTTACATATAAGATGTCTTTCGGAATGGCATAAACCTCAGTAAGTAATTCCCAAGCCCATGCAATGGCTTCTTTTTTAAAGTAATCACCAAAACTCCAATTACCTAGCATTTCAAATAGGGTATGATGATATGTGTCGTATCCTACTTCTTCCAAGTCGTTGTGTTTCCCAGAAACACGCAAGCACTTTTGGGTGTCTGAAATTCTCGGATTGGGTGGCGTTCCGTTGCCAAGAAAATACTCCTTAAAAGGTGCCATCCCTGAGTTTACAAACAAAAGGGTTGGATCATTTTTTGTAACCATTGGAGCCGAAGGAACAATGGTGTGTGACTTATCTTTAAAAAAGTTTAAGAAGGTTTCTCTTACGTCTCTTGACTTC
>CAYFJL010000316.1:0-3248 GCA_964343335.1 uncultured Polaribacter sp.
AAATGCAAACCATTAATACTATTTTAAAGGACATAAAGGAAGGTAATGCGAAGCCTATTTATTTTTTAATGGGTGAAGAACCACACTACATTGATAAAATTTCTGATTGGATCGAAGACAATGTTCTGGATGAATCTGAAAAGGGGTTCAATCAAATGGTCATGTATGGAAGGGATACCTCCATTGATGAAATTGTGGGTGCTGCCAAACGATATCCCATGATGGCTGAAAAGCAAGTCATTATTGTGAAAGAAGCACAAGATTTAAGTAGGACTATTGAAAAACTAGAGTCTTATGCAGCGCAGCCACAACCTACAACTTTATTGGTTTTAAACTACAAGTACAAAAAACTTGATAAAAGGAAGAAGCTATACAAAGCCATTCAAAAGAGTGGAGTACTTTTTGAAAGCAAAAAGTTGTACGAGAATGAAATTCCCACTTGGATTGCTAAGGTTTTAAAGGGAAGAGGATATCACATCGAACATAAGGCCTCACAAATGCTGGTGGAGTTTTTAGGGACGGAATTGAGTAAAATTTCTAATGAGCTAAACAAGCTCATGCTGATCCTTCCAAAAAATACCACCATCACAGATAAACATATTGAGGAGAACATCGGTATTTCGAAGGACTTCAATAATTTTGAGCTTCGCAAGGCCTTAGGAGAGAAGAATGTATTGAAGGCAAATAGAATCATTAATTATTTCGCAGACAATCCGAAAAACAATCCGATTGTGGTTACTATTTCATTGATTCATAGTTTCTTTACTCAGATATTACTCTTTCACGGATCAAAAGATAAATCCAAAAAGGGTGTAGCACAATCATTGAAGGTTCCGATTTACTTTGTTGATGATTATTTTAAGGCGGGAAGGAATTTTCCGATGCGAAAAGTAGCGCAAATTATAGCTTATACGAGAGAGGCGGACGTAAAGAGCAAAGGTGTAGGGTCTAGTAATTTATCGCACGCAGAGATACTAAAAGAATTAATTTTCAAAATCCTTCACTAATGATCAAAAATATCTTTTCCAAAGAAGTAACTGATGAGGTCATTCAACGCATTGAGTCTTTAACATCTGAAACACAACCGAGATGGGGTAAAATGTCCGTATCTCAAATGCTAGCTCATTGCAATGTGACTTACAAGATGGCTTATTCAACATCCAAAAAAAGACCAGGATTCGTTACAAAATTAATCATGAAATTTGTGGTAAAACCTATGGTTGTTTCTGAAAAGCCATTTAAGAAAAATGGAAAAACAGCACCTCAGTTTTTAGTAAGTGACGACAAGGATTTTATGGAAGAAAAGAAACGATTGATAGAATATATCAGAAAAACTCGGGAATTAGGAGCTTCGCACTTCGAAGGAAAAGAATCTATTTCTTTAGGAAAATTAAAAAGTCAAGAGTGGAATAATATGTTCTACAAACATTTAGACCACCACTTGACTCAATTTGGTGTTTGATAAGAATTTCGATTTAACGGTAAATCTTATCGTATAAATCTTGATAGATTTTCTTAATCACTGCTCGTTTCATCTTCATGGTCGGCGTTAAATGGCCACCATCGATAGACCAAACATCAGCAGTTAATTCAAATCTTTTGATTTGTTCCCATTTACCGAAGTTGCTATTACATTTGTTCACTTCTTCTTGGATCTTATTCAGTAATACCTCATTGCTAACAATTTCTTCGTTGCTGTCACCTAATGAAATTTCTTCCTTCTCGCACCATTCTGCTAAGAATTCAAAATTAGGCTGAATTAGGGCGGCAGGCATTTTTTCACCTTCACCAACGACCATCACCTGTTCAATGAATAAAGATTGCTTTAATTCGCCTTCAAGTAAGGTCGGGATCACGTATTTACCACCAGAGGTCTTGAACATTTCCTTGGTTCTTCCAGTAATTTTCAAGAATCCTTCTGAATCAATTTCACCCTTGTCGCCCGTATGGAAGTATCCATTCTTGATAACGCTGGCTGTTTTTTCAGGATCTTTATAATACCCTTGCATTACATTCGGCCCTTTCACTAAGATTTCTCCGTTTTTAGCAATTTTTACTTCAACATCTTCAATGATTTTCCCAACGGTACCAATTTTGAAACCTTTATTGTTTTGATCGTTTACAGATACCACCGGTGAGGTTTCTGTAAGTCCGTATCCTTCCATAATTGGCATTCCAGCAGCAGCGAAGACTCTCGTCAATCTTGCTTGAAGTGCAGCACTACCCGAAACCATTAATTTTAATTCACCTCCAAGGGCAGCTTGCCATTTAGAGAAAATTAATTTACGGGCAAGTCCGAGTTGTTTTTCATACCACCAACCATTCTGACCGTATGGTTCGTAGTTTAAGCCAAGATTTACTGCCCATAAGAATAGTTTCTTTTTGATTCCAGATAATTCCTCACCTTTTAGCATGATCTTATCAAAAATCTTTTCATAAAGCCTCGGCACAGCCGTCATTACATTCGGTTTTACCTCCTGTGCATTGTCTGTTAATTGCTCAATAGATTCTGCAAAGTAAATCGAAACACCACAATATTGGTATAGATATAAAATCATTCGCTCAAAAATGTGACATACTGGAAGGAAACTCAGTGATTTCGAATTACCATATTCTAATGGAACCTTATTTTTTGAAGCCAACACATTGGTAACAATGTTATTATGAGAAAGCATTACCCCTTTTGGTCTTCCGGTTGTTCCAGAAGTATAGATTAAAGTTGCCAAGTCCTCAGGTTTTACGTTGTCTTTTAGTTTCTCAACTTCATCCTGATTGCTTTCATCTTCGCCTAGTTTTAAAACTTCATTCCAGCTTTTTTCGCCCTTGATATCATCAAAAGTGAAGATCCCTTTAAGATTTGTTTCATCTTTAATCTGATTCAGTTTTTCAACATTCATTTCATCAGAAGCAAAACAGTAAATTGATTCAGAATGAGAAATCACATATTTGTAGTCTTCTTTTGAAATGGTAGGATAGATAGGAACACTTTGAGCTCCTATTTGTAGGATACCGATGTCACAAACGTTCCATTCGGTTCTGTTGTTGGTAGAAATTACAGCAATCTTATCATTGGGTTTTACCCCCAAGCGTAATAATCCTCTACTTAATTGATTTGCAAGTTTGATATATTCTTCTGTCGAAGTTGATTTCCATTTACCATCATACTTTGTATTTAAAGCGTCTTTTAAATTGTAAGTTTCTAGCTGGTAATATGGAAAATCGAATAAACGGGTAATTTCTGTTGCCAT
>CAYFJL010000317.1:0-3239 GCA_964343335.1 uncultured Polaribacter sp.
ATTTTCAGCTACGTCTAAGTCAAATTTAATCATTTTTCCCTTAAAAATCGATGGTTGAAATTATACAAATATTGAAATATTCATTATTTCTTATCTCTTTTGAAAACGACAATATAATACTTTTCAAAAGAATATACTTTTAGCCATTGTCCCCCTGCCTTCCCCAAATGTCTGATTCCGACGCCTCTTCATCTTCCAGTAAGTGATCATCTGGGTTTTCTTTTATTTGGGAGTTGGTCATACAGCAATGGATTGAGGTCCTTTCCCAAAGGATTTATATTCTTGATTTTTCTGGAATATACATAATATACTCCAAATATCTTTTTGTTCCTCATCTTTGATTCAACTCTCTACGACTCTATTCCATATGTTAACTTTCAAAATGATCCTTTTCACCTTTAGTCATTGCTTCAATACGATTTTTTTCTTCGTCAAAAATTGATCGTGGATGCCGTCCATTTTATTCAACTCAATGGTCATTTCATTCAGATATTTCCTCGATCAATGAATTAAATGCTGCTATTGTCTCTCATGTCACCAGCGAAGTGGCTGCAGGATGCAATCAGCTGAAAATTCCTCAAGACTCTTTGGTGAGAAAATTCAAAATCACGCTCCGTAAGAGTACTGGAAATCGAATTAAAGACATTTCCAATGAACAGGTCAGAAAAGCATTTCAGTCTGCTCTCGGCAAGGCTGATGGATGGCTTCAAATCTTTGTTCTCGATGCTGCACAATTTCAGAATTCTGAATCCAATTCACTTTCGGCAATCAAAGGTGAAATTCGGACTTTGGATGAATTATCTGGATCTGAAATCAACAGTCTCAGCAATTTGGGGCTTCGAAGTGGGGCACTGAATTTACTTCGGTCGCTCTCTTCCTCTGCTAGCCGAGTGCAAACCCCTACACCTACCATTTCTCCCCACAAGACATTGCCCCCTGTCACTATGACCTCAACCACAACTCCCACCTCCAGTTTTTCAGACTTTGAGACCTTTGAAGCTTTGCTTGATACTCATCTATCTGATTTTTTCCTTTTTGCTGATCAGATTCGAAAAATTAGTGGTCAGTCCAGAGCTGCCTCTGAAAAAGCTTTATTTGAACTTAGACAGGCGTGCTCCACTGCAATGGAAAAGTATTTGGCTTTCCACAAATCGTCTCGAACTAAGCGGCCTCGCTCCGAATCTCCATCGAATGAAAATAGATCGAATTAATTCTCTATCTGTGATTTACATTAGCATCTGCTGTGATTGAGCAATATTAAGAATATAGAGCTACTCAACGATTACGTCAATATGACCTGTGTCTGGATTTTGGTTATAAGTGGAATGAATTAGTTGATCAAAGTGCATGACATGTTGAGCTTGGGAAAGTGCAAGGAGCCATAAAAGATATGGAGTTCGTCTGAGTTGAGGATAAGAACCTACTAATCGCTTGAAACACGCTTTTGCAAAGCCAAATACTCTTTCAATGGGATTTAAATCGGGGGAATACGGAGGCAAAAATATTACGACAACATTAAAATGTTCCCAACAGTATTCTACAAGATCATCTATGAGGTGAACCCGTGCATTATCAAGAATTAATATCGAATTTGGTTGAGGAAAGGGGTTCATTTTGGGAAGAACAAAGTAAAGCAGAAATATGCCAATAGATGACCTGTCAACTGTGCCAGGTATTAAGTTGAGATCTACAATCCCAGTAGAATTAATTGCCAGCAACACAGAAACCCTCAATGATGATTGTGGTTTAGAACCAAGAGACTGCATTTTGGCGGGAGATCTGGAAGTATATCTCTGCAACGAACCTCTGGCATTTGTTGATTCATCGAAAAATACAAATTGATGAATCGATGTTGCAATTTGATCAATTCCGAGTTTGAACAAATGACGTTCAAGAGGATCAGATTGACCAATAACTCGAGTCGGCCGTTTCCGATCAAAACCCATCTTCAAAAGAACTCGAGACAGTGTTGACAGAGAGAAATCAAAAGATGGATCAACAAAATTGATAACAAGCTTAATTTCATCCAGATACAAGTCAGGATTATGAGTCAATAAGAACCGAAGAATTGAAATATGAAACACAGTGAACACTCCTGTTGCACCACCACGGCTAGCAAATCCGACAGGAGGCATCACAATATCCCCAATTCCATTTGTATTGCTAAACCAATTCATTAGATTAGAATCCTGAATATCGCAGAGAATGACTTTAAGTTGCCGCCAAGTGAGCCCAAGAGCAGATAGAGGACAAGCCTTGATTTTGTGAATAGTACGTAGGCTACAGCAATTAGATGATGCGATTGAGCGAAATGGACGTTCGTCAAAGAAAATTGTAGCACGTTGACGTCCCGTGATGTGTTTACGCAAAATGGAATTTGTACCTTCGGATTGTTGTGTTTCAATTGATCTTTCAGTTTGTGAATCTATGTTTTCCAAAAGCCACTGGATGTCGTTATTACTATCATGGTCAAATTGTTCATTTGCAGTTTGTGTAACAACTGCGATACGGTCATTTGATTTAATTACTGGATGATTGCGACTGGAAAATATTTGAGGGGCAGTGTGACGCCTCAAACGTCTTCTAACTCTACGGTGAACAAGTTGGCGCGGTTGGGGCTGCATAAATTGAAGTAATGGGATAGTTGCAGATTTCAAAAAAGAATATAACTGCCAATAAAAAGAAAATAATTGGCTATTATTTTCGACTTTTGGAGAAAATACCAATTTCGAGGCCGCTCGTATTCCCTCAATGAAGACACTGCAGACCACTCATTAACTGAAAAAATTGTTCATATACGGTAGTATCGTTCTGATTGTTATGACTATCAAAAACAATTGTAACGAGCGATAGGAGCTTTAGGTAAATTATAAACTTATATTCTTTTTTTTATGTTTACCTTCATGTGCAAACGACAATAGTACTGGAAATGATCATTTTCTTTTCCTAAGCGACTTGGAAACGAATCTTGCAACGATGAAACAATCCTGAAGAATCAAAAACAGAGGAACCAACACAAAATCTCACAACAGTCAACACAGTGAAAACGCATAATGTAAATATTTGTAAAAAGGATCGTAAACCTTGAAAATGATCATCCGAGCTGAACAGAGCTGAATAGCACTGAACAAAGCTGACCAAAACGAAATGACCAAAACAACTGGTCAAAGCTGAACAACCAAAAAAAGCGACGATTAAAGGATACAGTACAGCAAAGAAACAAGAATAGAAGAACAAGA
>CAYFJL010000318.1:0-3227 GCA_964343335.1 uncultured Polaribacter sp.
GCCATTACATCTTAGACTTCTTACAAAGAAAATAAATCTAATTGTTTTTATTGTAAAGAGGAAGCAGTAAAAAAGACAAGCCTCCAAAAACGATAATCATTGCTGTTTGAGCCGTCCACATAATCCATCCAAATGCATTACCGGTAACCTCATCAATTCCGAATAATGATAAAGCTCCAGCAACCGCAACCGGATAAAGACCGACGCCACCATTGGTAGCGGCAATTGAAAATCCGCCTGCAATAAATCCGATCAAGACACCGCCAAAGGGCACTGAAAGGTTTTCAACAGCGGGAATAGTTGCCCAAAACATGGCCACATACATTGCCCAAATAAAGACAGTGTGAACAATGAATGACCATTTGTTCTTCATTTTAAAGATACTCGTTACCCCGTCTTTTAAACCAAGAACAAAAGATTTGATTTTTTTAGCGAGATTGGATTTCCCTTTTTTGATAAATCGAATGAAGATGATAAAACCAACAATGGCAATCCCAAGATAAATCAGAATATTTCTTGGATTGATTTTCTGACTCAGAAGTTCCCAGATAAAATCAAATTGAATGAAAAGCGTAATAATGATGATGAGCAGCATCATCACTAAGTCTGCAATTCGTTCTGCTACAATGGTTCCGAAGCCCTTTTCAAAGGGAATTTCTTCATAGTTTGCCATAACAGCAGCTCTGGTAACTTCTCCTGCACGTGGTAAGAAAATGTTCATCAAATAAGCTACTAAAACGGCAAGGGTAGAGTTGATAAACTTTGGTTGGTAACCCAAAGGTTGTAGTAAGTATTTCCAACGATACGCACGGGAAAGATGACTTAAAATCCCAAAGAATAATCCCAAAGAAATCCACCAATAATCAGCATTAGCGAAGTATGTAACGAGTTCTTGAGGAGATACAATCCCCAAGGAATACCAAACTAAAAAACCTCCCAAAATGAGAGGTAAAATAATTTTTAAAGTCTTTTTAAGTTTCAAAATTAGGTTAGTGTGTTGTCGTTTTCATTCGGAAAAACAAGAGCAGGTTTAAATTTCTTTGCTTCTTCCAATTCCATAAAAGCATATACAATAAGAATCAATACATCACCAACGGCTACACGTCTTGCTGCGGCGCCGTTTAATGTCAATTCTCCACTACCTCGAGGTCCTGGAATTGCATAGGTTTCCAGTCTTTCTCCGTTATTGTTGTTCACAATTTGAACACGTTCGCCCTCAATTATATTGGCGGCATCCATCAAATCTTGATCAATGGTGATACTCCCGATATAATTCAAATCTGCACCAGTAACTTTTACTCGGTGAATTTTAGATTTTACTACTTGAACTAACATGGCGCAAAAGTACTACTTTTATTACTATTTATGAGATAATTTAATATTGTCAATTAATCTGATATTTCCTGCATATACCGCAATAAATGCGCGGTAATCTTTATTGTTTTCCTTTTGATTAGAGGGTTTTAATGATTTTTCGTCAGCAATTAAAAAGTACTCCAAACCTAAATATTTGTTCTTTTTGAATTGATCTTCAACCCAGTTGATTATTTTTTCTATTTCTTCAGTTTTAAACTTTTCTTTGGCTGTGGAAATTACCTTATAAATCATAGGAGCTGCCTTTCGCTCTTGAATAGATAGTCTCGTGTTTCGTGAGCTCATGGCTAAGCCGTCGGTTTCACGATGAATCGGACATCCAATAATTTCAACTGGTAATGCTTCTATGGAAACCATTTTTTTGATGATTTGCAACTGCTGAAAATCTTTTTCACCAAAATAGGCTTTGGCCGGATTTACTAATAAAAACAATGCCTTTACAATGGTTGCGACTCCGTCAAAATGACCAGATCGAAATTTTCCTTCCATTTCTAAATCGAGTCCGTCAAAGTCAAAAACTGACGCCTTTACTTCCTTTTCATAAATTTCCTCAATGGAAGGAGCAAAAACAATACCGTTTTCAAAATTTTCGAGCATTGCTAGGTCTTTCTCCAGTGTTTTTGGGTATTTGAGAAGATCTTCGGGATTATCGAATTGGGTCGGATTGACAAAAATACTTACGACAAACACATCATTTTCAGATTGTGCTTTTTCTATGAGAGAAAGATGACCATCATGCAAGGCGCCCATGGTAGGGACAAAGCCGATGGTTTTATTTTGCGCTCTTAACGTTGTAATGTGCTGTTTAAGAGCCTCTTTTTTATCAAAGTAAATCATTGTCGATTGTCGCTAAGCGGATGCAAACTTACCATTTTAACAGCATTTTTCGATAAAAATTTGTAATTTTGCCGCTTTATAAAAGAGTTTGACTTAATGAAGGATAAGAGAATATTGTTTGTTTCTTCGGAAGTAGTTCCCTACTTACCAGAAACAGAACTTTCATCAACGGCATTCTTCGCAGCCAAAAATGCACATTCAAAAGGAATCCAAACTAGGATTTTTATGCCGAGGTACGGGGTGATTAATGAACGAAGACACCAGTTACATGAGGTAATTCGCCTATCGGGTATGAACCTGGTTGTTAATGATATGGACATGCCACTTATCATCAAGGTTGCTTCAATTCCGAAAGAACGTATGCAGGTATATTTCATTGATAATGAAGAGTACTTTAAGCGTAAGGCCGTATTTTCTGATGAAGATGATCAACTTTTCCCAGACAATGATGAAAGAGCTATCTTTTTTGCGAAAGGTGTTATAGAAACTGTTAAAAAATTAAACTGGGCACCAGATATCATTCATGTTCATGGATGGATGGCTTCCTTGCTACCACTATATCTAAAGGAATATTACAAAGAAGAACCGTTATTTACCGACAGCTTGGTGGTAACCTCACTTTACAATAATGCTTTTGATGGTTCGTTGAACAAAGACTTAATGAGCAAAATTAAGTTTGATATGGAGGATGCAAAGTTATCGAGTACCTTGAGTGATCCAAGTTTTGTGAATATTTCTAAGAGTGCAATTGATAACTCTGATGCAGTGATTAAAGCAAGTGCTTCTTTACCATCAGAGGTTGAAGAATACCTAGGTTCAATTGACAAGCCATTCCTCGATTACGAAAGTGAAATGTCTAAGGAAGATTACTTAGACTTCTATGCAGAACTTCTTACCGAGTCATAATCAATCAAAATTGAAAATTTGAGAACAACAATCAAGAAACTAAGGGGGATATTCGTCATTATTTTTAGTTTTTTTCTGATCATCTCTTGTGAGCAAGAGTTTACCGACCT
>CAYFJL010000319.1:0-3222 GCA_964343335.1 uncultured Polaribacter sp.
GAGATCTTTGGACCTGTAATTACAATTTACTTGTACGACGGTGAAAAGTATGAAGAGACCATGGAACTTTTAGATGGAACTTCTGAATACGCACTAACAGGATCTATCATGGCTAAAGATCGATATGCGATCACAAAAGCAATTGATATGCTAGAGAATAGTGCTGGTAACTTCTATATCAATGATAAGCCAACTGGAGCTGTTGTAGGACAGCAACCATTTGGAGGTGCCAGAGGTTCAGGTACAAATGATAAGGCAGGAGCGAAGTTAAACTTGTTGCGTTGGGTTTCAGCGCGTACGATCAAGGAAACTTTTGTTCCAGCGAGAGACTACAAATACCCATTTATGGGATAATATAGATCTAAATTTAAGAAAAGCCGTTTCACTTGTGAGGCGGCTTTTCTTTTTTAACACTGATCGTTTGACAACAATGTTATACCCACATTAATTCAACCGACTATTCATCCTATCTTTGGGTTGTGATCAAGAAGTTAAAATACCTCAAGAACAAGTATATTCTAACATTGGTGGTTTTCGCCATCTATGTGCTTTTTCTAGATGATGTTGACGTGTTCACTATCATTCGTCAGGAGATCAAACTCAATAAACTACAGGAAGAAAAAGAGGAGGTATTGACGAAATATGAAAAAACTAAATCAACTTTAGATCAATTGGATAATCTTGAATCACTGGAGAAATACGCACGTGAAGAAAAGATGTTCAAGAAAGATGACGAGGACATCTTTGTGATCGTTGAGGAGCAGTAAATCTTACTTCAACCGATAAGCACATTTTAGACCCAAAAAGAGATTTCGATTTGTAAAATTATTTTCAGTCCCTACAATTGGATAGTATGAGTTGAAAACATATCTACTATATAATAATGTTGGTTGTTCTATTGTTAATCCAACAGATAAACGTTTGTTTATATTGAACAACACGCCTAAATAAAGATAGATTTCATGATTAAAACGATTCTTCAAATAATGAGAGTTAGAATATTCAAGCTCCCGCCAACTGTCATCTGCAGGTAGGTTATCGAAAGAAATATTCTGTAAAAACGAAAAATCACTTTTATAAATCAAGCCATATTCAAAATCAAAAATTTGAGACCATTTTTTAACGAATACAACATTTAAACTCACTCCCAGATTATTTGATTTTGTAGTGTACGAAACTATTTCATCGTAATCCAAAATATACGATTGAATGGAATCGGTTTCCTTGTTTTTTATGTACATATGAAAGAATTCATAATCTCTTTTTACCTGATGAAAAAACAAACCTCCTTCAAGCTTTAAGGATAGACTTCTACCTTTCTTTTGATTTTTCAAAATATATTCAAAAACTGAGCTTTGAACGGCAATAAAAGGGTTCCACGCATGCAGAAAACTATAATATTTGTTATGTTCAATTCTACTTTCATTCTGAAAATTAGAAAAATTCTCATAACTAAAAGGCTGGTTATATCTGGCGCCAGAAGTAATAGAAATATCGGTGAAATACTTTTGACTATAACACAAGTTAATTGATAATAAAATAAACATAAATGGTAAAAACCTCATACTTTATTATTTTCTATTAATTACTCAAAAGTTAGACTAATACTTGTGTTTTTTGAATGTATACGAACATTTCAAACCCAAAAATGAATTTCTATTTATATAGTTGTTATTAGTACCAACTATTGGGTAGCTTCTGCGAGTAGCATAAAAACCATAAATAACAGTTGAAACCTCACAAGAAAAGCCTAAAGAAAATTGGCTATCAAGATTAAACATTGCGGCTAAATAAAGATTCAACTGTTGATTAAACCTATTCTTAAAATAATGATGATCAGAATATTCCAACTCTCGCCAACTATCATCCTTAGGTAAACTCTCAAAAGAAATGTTCTGCAAAAACGAAAAATCGCTTTTAAATACCAGACCATATTCGAAATCAAAAAGTTGAGACCATTTTTTGACAAATATTACGTTCAAACTTAGTCCTAGGTTATTTGATCTTGTAGTGTAGGATAAGTCGTCGGGGTATAAAAGATAATGCACAGAATCACTATTCAAATATTCGATCGTAAAGCTTGAGTAGTGATGACTTCTATTTACTCTGTGAAAATAAAACCCTCCTTCTAGCTTCAATGATAAACTTCTTCCTTTTTTCTGCTGTTTCAATTCTCCTCTAATAATTGAAGATTGCACTGCTACAAAAGGACTAAAGTTTCGAGTCAATGTAAAGTACCTCATATATTCTTCTCTGCCCAAGTACGCGAATTTTTCATAATTTTCCGGAGTACCCGTACTATTATCATTATATCTAACTCCAGAGGTCACTGAAATATCTGTCAAAAATTCCTGAGCATGTACCAAAGAGGTGAGACATAGGATCGTTAGTGTTAAGCTTGTTTTCATATAAGCTAAAACAATTTTGAAGGTGTAAAAGTTACAATTCAATCCTTATGTACACTGCAGAAAAACTGATAAAAGTCAGTTTCCTTCTGTAACATTTGTCATTATGCTTTCATAGATAATTCAAGTCCTTTGTACTAGACAATTAACAGAATTATTCATATAAAATACGAGCAAATGAAAGTAGAACAAATTTATACCGGATGTATCGCACACGCAGCATACTATCTAGAAAACAATGGTGAAGCGGCAATATTTGATCCATTGAGAGAAGTGGAACCATACATTGAGAAAGCACAAAAAGATAACGCTAAGATCAAGTATGTTTTTGAAACACATTTTCATGCGGATTTCGTTTCCGGTCACTTAGACCTGGCAAAAAAGACAGGAGCTGATATCGTTTATGGACCGACAGCAAAACCACAATTTGAAGCGATCGTAGCAGAAGATAATCAGGAGTTCAAAGTCGGGAATTATACCGTGAGAGTTTTACATACTCCCGGACATACGATGGAGTCGACAACTTACCTATTGATCGATGAAAAAGGTAAGGAACATGGAATAATAACTGGAGACACATTGTTTATAGGAGATGTTGGTCGTCCTGACTTAGCTCAACATGTGATCGAAGATCTAACCGAAGAAAAGCTTGCAGGTCATTTATTCGATTCACTAAGAAATAAGATCATGCCGTTAAGTGATGACCTTATCGTTTATCCAAATCATGGAGCAGGAAGTGCTTGTGGTAAGAAAATGTCATCTGAAACAACTGATACGCTGGGAAATCAGAAAAAGACCAACTATGCTTTGAGAGCAG
>CAYFJL010000320.1:0-3215 GCA_964343335.1 uncultured Polaribacter sp.
ACTGAGAAATATCAGTTTTCACATTCTGATTTTTTGAAGTTTAAAGATGAATACCGCTTGAAAATTGTTCGTCAACTCCATTTTGATGAAATTCAGTCCCTTATTTAGTGTAGCCCATCACAATTTTTTTTCCCATGCCTCGCATCTAATGGCCCCATTTTTTCTTCGTTTTCTCTTTTACTCTTCGTTGTCTATATTTTGTTTCTTCTCGTTTTACTCAACTTAGTATTTTACTCTATAGTGTTTGCTACACAAATATAAAGCTGATTAGTACTCATCAAGGTATCACAGGAATTTGGAAAGTTAGTTCTGAGAGGACAAATATTTTCGTTTTCAAACGAGATAAGAAATAACCTATAAAATAAAAAAATTTTCTATACTCTACAAAATAGCAACCTCACCCCTGTCTCATGGATACATCCGATCCTTTTCAGAACTCATCCACTACATGTAAGTTACCTCATCTATTTAAAATATAATTGGATGGCCCTTTTAGATCATCCACTATTTTGTTTGAGATCTCTTATTTTTCGTGAAGAATATTTGAATATCTAGGAATATTTGGTGTTCTCTGTGAAAACGTTTCCTCTCACCTCTTCTGCAACTTTTTTGTTAATTTTTCACTTTTAGTTACTTGTCAGGTAAAGTTTTATCTTGGCAGCAGAAATCAAAAGGTTGTTCGCTCCAGATCCTCATTTAAATGGAACTTTCCGACCACTGTCAGTTCGCTCCGAGAGCTCTCTAATCTTTTAAAAATCAAGATTAATCATCATCGATCTGAAAATGGAGCAGAATTTTTCGCTTCTCCTCCAGATGGTCAACTCTTGTCCTTGGGCATTGCCAAATCAACATCTCCTCTGAATCGGTCACCAACTGATGCCTATGTCACCAGGGCCTTCCGAGCTGCACTCAATCAGCCACAATGCTGGTTGAAAATTGCAGTCTTTGATTGTGGGTCCTTTTTTCTAGGAGATGACAATGCTTCCAGATCGACTCCATCTCCCTTTCATTCCCCTACCAAAGTCGATCTATCGTCTTTGCAAACGGCCAGTGTTGATAAATTAAAGTCAATTGGATATAAAGGGGGTAAGCTTTCTTCTATTATCAGTATCCAAAAGGCTCTCTCAAACAATCAAAATCCCAACACCACCCCCCCTGTTCACATGTCTCAAAGCTCCTCTGAGACCCAAATACGGCAGGTTGTTCAGAATCTTTTCACATTATGCTCAGAGCATATCGGTAATATTGATGGAGCTGACGATGAGGCCAACGAATTGGCCCTTTCCGAATTTCGAATATCCGTCATCAAAGGTTTAAAAAAGTTCTTCTCTTCTATCTCCTCAACTCCCAATGAATCTTCAAGAGTTAAAAGACCCAGAGAAGAGTCTTCCCCAGCTTCCCCAACTTCTTCATCATCCGATGCTAAATCATCTTAAAATCATTGTGTTAATGTTGTAATAAAATAAGCTTTATTCTCTTATTTAGCACATGATAATATTTAATTCCCCGGATCGATTGTCAAATTGGTATGTATCACAGATGAGAGAGCGGTAGTTTATGACCTGGTCACAATGAGAAATCGCCATGAGCCAAAGCAAATAAGGGTTTCTTCGGAGAGAAGGATCCTGTCCAACGTATCTCTTAAATGTAGCTTTGATGGAAGAAAAAAATCTTTCAATTGGATTTAAATCAGGGCTATACGGAGGGAGAAAAATGACGAGAACGCCGTACTCATTGAATGCATAATCAACTATTTCCGGTGAATGGGCTCTTGCATTGTCTAAAATAAGAATAGAATTCTCATTTGGATATGCATTCATTCGATGAAGCAGAGTTTCCTGCACAAATTGTGTGAAATCAACCGATGTCACAGTATTTTCAATGAGATCAAATTCAACAATCCCATTGACTGAGATAGCCCCGATGAATGAAACACGCGACGTAGGAGTATAAGATTTACCTCTGCTTGATATCTTAACAGAACTGCGGGAGTACTGTCGAGTAAGAGAATTTCTTGCATTGGTAGCTTCATCGAGAAAGACAAGTTGATTTATGTTTGTCACTAGTAGCTGAAGAGCTTGACAATATAAAGTGCGCAGGAAATAATCGGCTTTATCAATAACCTTTGAAGATTTTTTTCTGGAATAGCCCATTTTCAAAATATGTCGACTTAATGTAGAAATGGAAATATCTAGCATTGGATCTAAAAAGGTCAAAATCTCATGAATTTCGTCTAAATATAGTTCTGGATGACTTTCAAGAATGACACGAAGAGAAGCAGTATGCTGTAAAGTAAGTTTTCTGACAGGACCGCAACGATTTTGAAAATCAACAGGGGGTAAAACAAATTCCGCTGCTCCAGATGAATTGGAAAACCACAACATTAAATTGCTATCAATGAGATCTTTAATAATCGAGGATAATTGCCGTGATGTAATTCCATATAGAGCCAGTGGATCTTTTTGAATACGATAGATTGTGTCCATACTACAGTGATATGCTCTTGCAAGAGTCTTTACGGGTAAAGTTGAACAATGAATGATGGCCCTTTCAAATCCCAGGATATGATTTCTCCCTCGTGTGGAAGATGAAGAGAGACGCTGAAGATTAGAAATGGCAGAATTGGTCAAATGTTGATTTACTTGATTGATTTGAGCATTGTGACCACTCATATCAGATATGAGTTGCCGATTAAACTCAAATTCTTCCGTAGCAGCATTGAAACGCCGACGTTGTTGAGCGGGTTCGGGTATTAAGATAGGATGTTCAGTATTAACAAGAAGATGGGGGCATGTATGTCTTCTAAGGAGGTTACGGATACGGGAATGGATGGAAGAATTAGAAGAAACTTGCTGGAATATGTCCATTGACAGTAGGGAGGAGGGAAATGCTTGTATAATTTAAGAACAGTTTCAATATTTGGTTATTTTGAGCAAGATTTTGTATAAATAAGGATGTATACCGGTCATGAAACTTTTCACCTAATATTTGCTCAAGCCTTAATCTCTCCAAAATACCATATTTTTGAGCATTCTTAAAGATTTTCAGCTACGTCTAAGTCAAATTTAATCATTTTTCCCTTAAAAATCGATGGTCGAAATTATACAAATATTGAAATATTCATTATTTCTTATCTCGTTTGAAAACGACAATATATATGTCACAAGAATACATATACTATGAGTCACCCTTGAAGCCATCCAAACCAACACATA
>CAYFJL010000321.1:0-3206 GCA_964343335.1 uncultured Polaribacter sp.
TTTTCAAAGGTAATTCGGAGGTAACCGAATAGGTAACCAACTTGGGTGTTATTTATTGAATGTTTTTGTTAGGGGTAATAATGAAAAAGCCCTTAAAACGTGCGTTTCAAGGGCTTTTGATTTGTTTTGTATTTCTACAAAGCGGTCTGGACGGGACCGCAAAATACGTATTTTAGGGGTTTTAAGCATGTTGTCTTAAGTTTGCTTAAATTAGTCTTAAAACCCTTATTTTAAAAGGTTTTTATGTTGATAAATAAATAAGTTTCGTTAATAACAAAAAAGACAAAGTGTCCCCCAATCCGTCCCCCGTTATTAAATTTGTAGTGGATTAAAAACCTTATTCTCACAAGATGGTTAAACTGAAATTTTATCTGCGTAAAACAAAATCGAAAAGCACTTCATCCATCCAGGCCGTTTTAAATTATGAAGGGTACAGAATGAAACTTTCAACCGGAATTACAGTTCCAGTAAAATTTTGGAATGCTAAAAAACAGAGGTGTAAAGTTTTAATGGAATTTCATGAGGGTGAAGAGCTGAATGATCAACTCGACAAAATGCAAGAAGTGATGAACTCTCTACTAAAAAAGTATAGAGATTTAGGTTACTATCCTAAACCTGACACCTTAAAAAAAGAGTACTTAGCACTGAATAACAATCCTATTAAAAACAGAAAAGAAAAAACTTGGTGGGATTATTTCGAGGAGTTCATTGATTATAAGAAAAAGGAATTAAAAGATATCAGAGATTATCACAACTCTTTACGAAAACACCTATTGAATGTAGAAAAGAAACTTGGTAGAACCTTGCAATTCGAGTTACTAGCGAATCCCGAGAGTAACTTTGCACAAGATTGGAATCAATACCTATTATATGAAGCTACAAATAGCGAAGGAAATCCTGGATTAGCACCGAATACCGCAGGAAAACAAAATAAGAATCTTAAGGTATTCCTCAACTGGTGTTTCGATCGAAATTTCACAAAACGTTTCAGCTTAAAAAAATTCCCCACAATTCAGGAGGATGTTGATAAGGTATATGTCACTGAGAAAGAGCTCAAAAAGCTTGAGCAATTGGAATTAAGTGATCAAGAAGAAGTTTTGGTTCGCGATCTATTTCTCATAGGATGTGAAACAGGATTAAGATTTAGCGACTTCATACGGATTGATTCGGATCATATTCGAAATAATCAAATTCACTTCAGACCTAAGAAAACAAAAAAGCATGGTCAAAAAGTAATTATCCCGATAAGTGAACGACTCGATGCTGTTTTATCCAAATACGATTATAATCCACCCACCTACAAGGATAATAGGATAACACAATTCAACTCAACGTTAAGAGATGTATGTAAAAAAGCTAAAATTAATGATGAAATAATTAGATATCGAGAAATAGCTGGGAAAGAAGTCAAAGAGGTTAAGTATAAACATGAAGAAATTTCTTCACATACGTGCAGAAGAACTTTCTGTACATTGAAATTCCTTAAAGGAATGCCTGCTCAAGCCATTATGAAATTTAGCGGACACAAATCAGAACGAAATTTTTTAAAATACTTAAAGTTAGATGCTGAACTGACTGCTAATAAATACGAAGATTTTTTCTAAACTAATTTTATTCAAAGAGTTTCCGGTATAATTACTATCGATGACTCCTTGATTAACAAACCTCTAATTACGGGAAAAGTCGTAAAATCCGATCTTACCGCATACAAAACGTCCCTCAATGTTGTTGTTTTTATATCAGAAAACGACATCGTTTGAACATCATCTATTTAATTCGTTTCAATTCGTTTCAATTCGTTTCAATTCGTTTTGTTTCGATTTAATCCGTATTAAATCGGATTCAATCGGATTATTACTTATCTGAAGCGAAAATTGAAAGGTGATATTTAATTAAAAGTTTTTAGAATGAATTAATTTTTTTCCATAACTTATATAGAGTTAACCTAAATCAACAAAAAATGAAGCTACCTAAAATCGTATTAAAACGACACGAATATAATGGACAATCGTGTTTATTCTTTTACTTCCATTACAACTTAAACATTGTAAATCGACTTCGTTCTTTTCCCGATAAATCTTTTAGTAAAACAAAAGGTGTTTGGTTTATCGAAGAGCAACTTGAAAAAATTGAACGTGTAAGAGCTTTTTTTCAAGGCTATGCGGAGATAGAGATCGATACCTCAAATAACCAATACATAGAAGAGCAAAAATCTCCAAGCCTTCCTCCTCTTTCACAAAAACAAATACAGATGACAGAAGAACTAAGACAATATATGAGAGTACGTCGTTATAGTGCTGCGAGTATACATTCATATATCGAAGGTCTTTCTGTATTTCTTCGTTTTTCAGGTAAAGAAGACCCCTACTCTATTACACATGAGGATCTTGAACATTTTAACGACAATTACATCATAAAACCGAAACGGTCTGCTTCTTACCAAAATGTAGTGATTAATGCTATCAAACTTTTCGTTAATACATTCACCACTTCTCACATCGATCCTGAAATGTTAGAGAGGCCATGAAAATCGTATCGACTACCAGTAATCTTAAGCAAAGAGGAAGTGCAACAATTATTGAAAAACACCTCCAATTTGAAACATAAATGTATGTTGACATTAATTTATTCCTGTGGGTTACGATCGGGAGAACTTATTAATATGAAAATTAGTGATGTAGATTCAAACCGAATGGTTATTCACATTAGAAACGCCAAAGGTTCAAAAGATCGCTATGTGCCTCTTTCAGCCAAACTTCTACCTTTATTACGCGAATATTATTTAGAATATAAACCAAAAGAATATTTATTTAATGGAGCTGATGGCGTTGGGCTATATACTAAAACGAGTCTTCGCAAAGTTTTTCACCGTTCGGTCCAAAATGCAAAAATTAAAAAGAAAGTTCGTCTACATAATTTACGACACTCATACGCCACTCATTTATTGGAAAAAGGAGTTAATTTACGATATATCCAAGAACTACTAGGTCATAACAGCCCTAAAACCACGCAGATATACACATTAGTTTCTAGTGAAAACAGTCGAAAAGTTAGTCCACTTGACGACTTAGAAATATAACCGATCACAAATCTCGATCCTAGTTACTGTTATACGGCAGGATTCTTGGGTATAACAGTAATAAACACTAGCTTTATGACTCCTATAAACAAGTTACAGTCCATCTGAATATTTCCTTTTTTCGGTT
>CAYFJL010000322.1:0-3188 GCA_964343335.1 uncultured Polaribacter sp.
ACTCATAATAATAATTTTTGGATATTCATTGTTTAAAATTGGTTGTATAACAACAGTATAAACTTAGACCTCTTCCTAGGATATTTCTATGACATTTATCATACTCCCTTATCATTATTGGGAATTACGGATGTTCTAATAAATTGATTAAGAGAATACTAATAATTAAAAACGAAATCCTATTCGCTTGAAAAGAGTAAAGTGAAATAGATTTTTTATTGGATTATTTCTATTTCATTTTCAATATTCGCCACCTAAAAAATCAGAATTTTAAAAGGGCCAGATGATCGGAACTAATAATAAGGTGGTGGTTAAGAACAATAATAATAGCGGTAAGCCTACTTTCATATAATCCATGAACTTGTAACCGCCAGCGGCGAGTACCATGGCATTGGTTGTGGTTCCCACTGGAGTTAAAAAGGCTGTAGATGCACTGATGGCAATGGCTATCAATAGCGGTTCAGCAGAAATACCCAAACCGTTTGCCGTTAGTATTGCAATAGGCGCCATTAATACTGCGGTTGCCGAATTATTGATAAACTGACTGAAAGTTGTTGTGATGATAAAAATACCTGCCAATAAAAATATGGGGTTGTTTTTACCAACGACGTCGATGATCGCCTCCGTTATTAATTTTGCTGCCCCGGTTTTTTGAATGGCCAATCCCATGGGGATCATGGCTGCAATCATGACCACGCTTGTCCAGCTAATGGTTTTGTAGGCTTTATTGAAAGGAATGCATCCTGTAAAAAGTACGATTCCGGCTGAGAGTAGGGCAGCGATGGCTCCTGGAACTGTATTGAAAATCAATAAGGTGATCATTAACAATAAAGCACCAAGAGCAATGAAGGATTTATAGGTTAAGGAATCAACATTCTTCAACATTTCTTCCGGCCTACCTGCAACTACCATATTCTCGTGCTGATCGTTAATGATTTCTATAGATTCCCATTTTCCTCGAATGATGAAGCTATCGCCGGGCTCTACGCGAATTTCATCTTCTAAATAAGGTTTTGAATGTCTTGACGCCGCCATCAATTGGGTGCGGTATCGAGCAAAGTATTCTTTCAATTTAATTCTTCGCCCGACTAATCGTGAATTCGGAGTGATAATGATCTGCGACATTCCTACCTCTTGATTGATTAAATTATTCCGTAACTCTTCTTTGGCCGTTTCTTTTGGCAAAAGTCCGAGTCTGAAATTAATCATTAAGCGGTTGATATCGTAGGTATCACCCTTAACGGTAATGATGTCATGGTATTTTAGCTCAGTGTCTGCATCAGGGATTTCGGTAAACTCCCGGATTCCCTTTAACGGCTTGGGGTGTCTTCTTTTTAATCGGATGATAGAAACCTTGAATTTATTCTCTAAATCCCAATCTTTAATTTGTGTATTGATCAACGGAGAAATGGAGCGAATTCTTAATTGATAGTAATCATCATTGATTTTATAGTCTTCAATCCACTCGTGCAGGGTATCATCAATATTGATGGGTTTGTTATTTGTTTGATTGTTAGGTAAAAGTTTGAATCCTATGTACCTGAAATAAAGTACACCTATTATTAAAAGAGGTAATCCAATCAATCCGAATTCGAAAAACGAAAAACCCTGAACTCCTGTTTCAATCAATGCATTGTTTACAATGATATTAGGAGGTGTTCCAGTTAATGTTAGCAATCCTCCAGTATTAGATCCGAAGGCAACGGGAATTAATATTTTAGAAGGCATGGTTCCTATGCTCCATGAAGAAGCGATGGTTGCAGGGAGTAGGGTAGCGACCGTCCCTGTATTACTTACAAATCCCGACAAGGCTCCCGCTCCAAACATCATATACATAAGTAGTTTGACCTTACTATTCTTCGTATACTTTAACAGTTTGGTCGTGGCGAGGGCTGTCCAACCTGTATGAGACAATCCTTCTCCTATTATAAAAAGGGCAGCAATCATGATGATGGTGGGATTGCTGAATCCGCTTAAGGTTTCAGATAAATCTAGAACTCCAAATAAAAAGAGACTAAGCATGGATACCAGTGCGATTGCATCGGCAGAGTACTTCCCCCAAACAAATAATAAAATCGTAATTGAGAGAATAATAAGGGTAATAGTCATTGCATTATTTTATTAAGATGTAAACTTAAAAACCAAGAAAAGGTATAAGTATGACTAATATCATCCTTTATAGAATCTTGTCATTTTTATGAATACTGAGGGAATTTAAAGAGATTGTTCTAATCCTCAAAATACGAAATCGAAATAGCTTGTAAAGTTTGAAATAAAGTTTAAGTATCTTTGAATTATCTATTGAGTACATTCATTGAGAAAACTTTAAATATTCAAAATTCGTATATGAAACTAGACATTTTAGCCTTCGGGGCCCATCCAGATGATGTTGAATTAGGATGTAGTGGAACCATTGCAAAAGAGGTTGCTTTGGGTAAAAAAGTGGGCATTGTAGATTTAACGAGAGGGGAATTAGGAACGAGGGGAACTGCGGAGATAAGAGATCAAGAAGCCAATGATGCGGCAAGAATTCTTGGTGTGAGTGTTCGAGAAAATTTGGAGTTTCGAGACGGATTTTTTCAAAATGACGAAGCACATCAATTGGAAATTATTCGAATGATTAGAAAATATCAGCCAGATGTGGTGTTGTGTAATGCGGTAAAAGATCGCCATATTGATCACGGAAAAGGAGCGAAATTAGTTGCTGATGCTTGTTTTTTAAGTGGATTGAGAAAGATTGAAACTTCAATCGAGGGTGAAGTTCAAGAGGCTTGGCGACCAAAAAGAGTATTTCATTACATTCAATGGCAACCTTTAGAACCCGATTTTTATGTTGATGTTACCGGTTATATGGAACAAAAGGTAGCCTCTATCCACGCTTATAAATCTCAGTTTTTTGATCCGAATAGCAAAGAACCTGAAACCCCAATATCATCAAAGAATTTTTTGGACAGTGTTGTATATAGATCACGAGATTATGGTCGGGTAGCAGGCGTTGATTATGCCGAAGGATTTACTTCTTCACAAGCATTGGTTATTGATCAATTGGAACAATTAAAATAGAAGTATTTATTTTTTGGAAATAGAAAATAAATTATATTTGCATCCGCTAATAAATGGTGATTGTAGCTCAGCTGGTTAGAGCGCTGGATTGTGGTTCCAGAGGTCGCCGGTTCGAACCCGGTCTT